>JAJPYF010000082.1 GCA_021205085.1 Clostridiales bacterium
AAAGGGGAAATTTCTTTAATTTACCTCTTGACAAAGGTCACTTCATAACAGAGAGTAGGAGGTATTAAAGATGAGACATAAAAGAAGAAAAATGATAGGGTTGGTATTAGCGGTAATACTCTGTACTTCAATACAGGCCACTTCGGTTTTTGCGGGAAGTCACGACAGTAACATCACAGAAGATGACACAGATGCAAATGTCTCTTTGTCTGGCAATTTACAATTACCGTATAACTGCACTATTAGAGTTGGGAACCCTGGTGATACTTCAACTCTTACTTTTAACGGTTACCTGTATAGAAACTACGGAACACTACAGGCATCTAATGCAGATCTTTTGGCAATGAAGGATGGCACCTTTTACAATTACGGTGTATGTACAATCACGAAATTTTCCGGTATCGACATTTACAATGACAACGAATGTGAAATCAAAATTACGGATTTTTCTGATGGCATTGTTTGCAATTATGGCGTATGCGAAATCGATACCTTGGATTCTTCTGATGGCATCGTATACAATTATGGCGAATGCAAGATTACGAATTTTTCCGGTGGTACCGTATACAATTATGGCGTATGCGAAATCGAAAACCAGGATTCTTCTAATATCACTGTGTACGATCTGACATTTAGTTCTGTTGACCTGTCTGTCGGAAAGCTCTCGACCGGAGCTGCGGTGCCAACACAGGCCTATGAGCTAACAGTGAGCAGGGATACGACAAGCATCGATATTACGCCGACGCTGAACGTGGATATGACCATAAACACAGTAAAAGCGGAAAGCGGTGTTGCGCCAACCGTCAGCCTGATTGATAATGAGACTACCATTTCAATCGAAATGACGCCCGGCAACGGGAACAGTACCTATACAATGAAGGACGTCATAGTTAACACTAACCCCGTTGAAACCTATGACGTTACCTATAGCACAGCGAACGCCTATACGTTGACCGTGAAAAAGGAAGCAGGGGATTGTTCTTACAATGCCGACGGCTTCTGCGACAACTGCAACGGCTGTCAGCCTGCAACGCTAAACAATGAGGGCATATATGAGATCAGTAATCTAGGGCAGTTCTACTGGTTTGCGTCCCTTACAGATGGAACTGCGGTTGTTAATGGAAACGTGACACTGGCGAGCAGCGATACGCTGACTATTTCGGATGGTCAGACGCTTACCATTGCTGACGGTGCGACTCTTACAAACAACGGCACAATCACAAACAACGGCACAATCATAGTCAACGGCATGCTGGATACGGCAAACGGTGAAGTTATTGACAGCGGCACTGTTACAATCAGCAGCGGCGGCACGCTCAACGGGAAACTGACGCCGACTGTTACGCTTGAACCGACAGCGGCTGGCAATCTGATCTATGACGGTTCGGCGCAGGCGCTTGTAAATGCGGGAAAAGCAAACGGAGGCACGATGTACTACAGTCTGACGAGTAGCGATTGGAGTACAGGCATTCCCACCGGAACAAACGCGGGCGAATACACGGTTTACTACAAGGTAGTCGTTGATGACCTTCACAACGACTATACGTTGGAAAACAACAACATCAGCGTGACAATCGGAAAGGCGGAACAATCCCTCTCCTACAACAAGGACAAAGTGTACAAGTGTATCAATGGCGCAACTTTTACCAACGACTTGACACAGGTAGCCGTGGATGGTGAAATTACCTACGCTTCTGATAATATAAAGGTTGCAACAGTTGATGAAAATACCGGCGAAGTGACGATCATTGGTACAGGAACCGCAACGATTACAGCCACAGCGGCGAAAACAGATAATTTTAATGAGGCAACGGCTTCCTATACACTTACTGTGACAGATCACAGCTATACCTCTACGGTGATTGCCCCCACTTATACCGATCAGGGCTACACCCTTCATACCTGTACGGAATGCGGTGACAGCTACAAGACAGATTACACCGCCATCAAAGTCATTGACGGAACGGATGAAAATCTTAGCACAAAAACGACAGTACAGGAACTGACTGCCGTGCCGGATGGTTTAAAGAACCTGTATTCCAGTGTGGATGAACTGATTACGGATTTGATCAGTCGTGTCACGGTAGGTACGGGGTACACAGCAGATAACGCTCTTGTGTATGATGTAGTGTTGCAATACAGCACCGACGGCGGAATCACATGGATTACCGCCACAGTAGATAACTTCCCTGCCGACGGCATAACCGTAACCCTGCCTTATCCCGATGGGACGGACGCAAGCTACGAGTTTACCGTGCTTCATATGTTTACGGTGGATTCTGACCGGCTGGGAATCACGGCTGGGGACACGGAAAGCCCCACAGTCACCAAGACGGACGACGGTTTAGTTTTCACTCTCACGGGGCTGTCCCCTGTAGCCGTTTCGTGGAAAGCGGTAACGACTTCCGCAACGGAGACGGAAACGACCGACACGTCCGCGGCCAGTATGATCAGTTCACAGACTGGGGACAACAGTCCTGTTGCATTGTGGCTTGCCCTGCTGTCTGTATCCGGAGCCGGTTTGATTGGTGCAGTTGCTTACAACAGAAAACGGAAATACAACAGATGATAAAAGTGTGAAAACGAAATTTTGTACATTTGCGGAAGGGGCTGTTTTTTACAGCCCCTTCATTTCGCACCATTATATTAAAACGTTTTCCCTATTTATAACACGGGGTAGTCTCTGCAAAGATATACTTTCCGTTCGTGTAAATCAATACCTTTCCGTTTAAGTTGCCTAAATCGGCAGCTCCCAGAATGATTCCCGGCTTTTCGGGTCTTGCGCGTTAAAGCAACTGATATAGGCGCACAGATCCATGATCTCCCGGCAGTGTGCCTCCCCGTATCTCCCTTCAATCTGTGCGATGGACTGAACCAGAAGGAAGATGGATACCTTTTTGCTCCGGAGCGTGCTCATGGCCTGTGATAACAGGCTGAAATCAAGGTTGAGTTGGACGGCTTCATCCAACAGGAAAAGGATCGGTTTTATGTCTTTTCCGGAGGAGATGTCTTCCCTCCGCATAAAAGCCATTAAAAAGTTTGAGATGATGATTGACATGGCAGGGCTCCGTTGTTAAAAGGGCGGACTCTTTTGGAGAGGCTGCTGTAAATTCCGGCTACGTTTTTCTCAGCAGATCCGATATAGCTGTTTGTGTACTCACCGGCGATCTTACATCCGCTAGCCTGAATTTCCTCACTTTCCGGTATTTTTTGCTTTTCATGGCAGATAGTAAATTTGTCCATTTTAACGTCTCTGAAAAAAATTCCCTAAAAAATTCCCCAAAACGTGTTTGTGAATGGAGCGCGCAAATTATGGAAACTCTGAATCAGCAGAGAAATCATCAGGGGGACGGACATATTGATTAATAATTTTGATATTGGCATAGTTGCCATTTTATGATTGTTTTGCATGGTTTCCCTTCATCTTGCGATTAGTGATCTGGAATATCTCTTTGCATCCTGATAATTATAGCTTCTGTGATTTGAAAAAATCAAGCAAATAAATAGCGAAGACATTGCTCTGCAAACATGTCTGACGCTATTTTATTTGGCGTAATAAAAATAAGCACAACTGAAGGAAAACGAGCCGCCTTCTGGGAAATTGTCGAAGGGGATGGAAAACGGAGATTTCGCGGTGCGAAGCTAGATCCAGCAAAAATTATCTTGAATTTCTGGTAATATGAGGTATAATGAGCAAGTAAATAAGCAAGATAATACGCAAGTCGTGGATCTGTTGTATTATACGGTATTTTTTGATGTGCGCAGATATGGAGGAAGAATGGAGAATTATGAACCGCCTTTTACCATAACAAATGAAATGCTGTCCTGTGTGGCTTCCGTTTCAGAAAAAATCGGAAGAATTACCGCAGTTGGCAGTCTGGACTCCAAGCCGCACCTGAGGAAGAATAACCGAATCCGCTCGATTCACTCATCTCTGAAAATTGAGGCGAATTCTCTTACGCTTGGGCAGGTGAGGGATGTCATAAATGGGAAAACTGTGCCGGGCGAGCAAAAGGAGATTCAGGAAGTAAAAAATGCTTACGCGGCATATGAGCTTTTGGATGAAATAAATCCATGGAGTATCGAAGACCTGAAGCGTTTTCATGGGATTATGACAAAATATGTTGTGGAGGAATCCGGTATTTTCCGCCGGGGTGAGGAAGGAGTATTCCGCGGCGATGAGTGCATCTTTATGGCTCCGTCGGCCGGAATGGTTTCGCAGCTTATAGAGGACCTTTTTGGCGGGATGGAGAAATCGCGGGACAAGATTCATCCGCTGATTCTTAGCTGTGTATTTCACTATGAATTCGTATTTATTCATCCATTTGCAGACGGCAATGGCAGAATGGCGCGGTTATGGCAAACTGCGATTCTATCAAAGTGGAAACCTGTTTTTGCATATATTCCTCTGGAAAGTCAGATCGAGCGATTCCAGGAGGAATATTATGACGCGATTGCAAGGTGTCATGCGGAGGGAAAATCGAACGCATTTATAGAATTTATGCTGTCGCAGATTGACGGGATTCTGGATGATATTGCGGCGCAGATAGGTGAAGAAAGCGCGCAGCTGTCCGAATATGTCAGAAAACTACTGGGGGTTATGGAATACAACGTTCCGTATACAGGGAAAACACTGATGGACAGATTGGGATTAAAATCCAGAGAGACCTTTCGCCGGAATTATCTTCATCCTGCGATGGAGCAGGGACTTGTTCGGATGACCATCCCGGATAAACCGCAAAGCAGAAATCAGAGATATGTAAAGACTGAATAATTTAATATGGAAATAACAAGTCCAAAAGGGTACAGGAAAATGCGGATTGTTAATGTGTGCTGAGAACGCTCTAAATATAGATTCTCCATCGTATGTTTCTCCATGTAGTGTTACAGCAATTGGATTCCCGCGTCTGCCAGCTTTTTCTCCGTCTCCTCCGGCCAGAGGGAACACTGGACCTCGCCGATATGAGCTTTTCTCAGGAAAAACATGCAGATGCGGGACTGCCCGATCCCTCCGCCCATGGTGTAGGGAAGCCTGCCCTCAAGGATCGCTTTCTGAAACGGAAGATTTGCCCGCTCCGGGCATCCCGCCTTTTCGAGCTGCTCCGTGAGGGCGGTCTCATCCACCCGTATACCCATGGAGGAGAGCTCCAGTGCGATATCCAGAACCGGATAGTATACAATGATATCCGCGTTGAGCTTCCAGTCGTCGTAGTCGGGCGCCCTGCCGTCGTGCTTCTCGCCGGATTGCAGAAGATCGCCGATCTGCAGCAGACATACCGCCCCTTTTTCTTTCGTAATATAATACTCCCGTTCTTTCGGTGTGCTGTCTGGGAACAGATCCTCCAACTCCTGCGTGGTGATGAAGAAAATCTCCTTCGGCAAAATCTCGTGGATGTAATCATACTGGATTGTCATATATTTTTCCGTCTTGCGAAGAACCTGATACACGGTGCGCGCCGTGTCCTTCAGCGTGTCCATCACGCGATCTTCTTTCGTGATCACTTTCTCCCAGTCCCACTGGTCGACAAAGACGGAGTGAATGTTGTCTGTGACCTCATCCCTGCGGATTGCGTTCATGTCCGTGTAAATTCCCGTGCCGGGTTCAAAGCCGTATCGTCCCAGCGCATAGCGCTTCCATTTTGCAAGAGAGTGGACGACCTCAGCCGTTCGCCCCTCCTGTCCCGCGATGTCGAAGGCTACCGGGCGTTCCACGCCGTTTAAGTTGTCATTCAGTCCCGAGGCCGGGTCTACGAACAGCGGTGCGGATACCCGCGTGAGATTCAGACGCTGAGCCAGAAGGTTCTGGAAAAAATCCTTGACCGTCTTGATGGCGATCTGCGTGTCGTGCAGATTCAGGTCTGAAGTGTAATGATCGGGGATGATAAGCTGGCTCATGGTGTGCTCCTTTGCGGTTTTGTTTGCATTTCGGCAAAAGAATTATAACACAGAATGATGCGGGTGGGGAAGAAATGTTTTCGGAATGGCAGATATCGGGGAATAATTGAGGGTTTCTCCTTGCAAAACAATTTGTGATGTGCTATGATACGAAAACACGAGGGAAATGCGAAGAAAGAGACTCTTGTCTTCAGAGGCCGACAGGAATACAGCGTCACCGACTGAGAGCGCTGTTTGGCGGAGGAGATAAAGGGAACACTCCGGAGCAGCCGGGTTGAATGGGAGGATGTCGTTTTACAAAGCGGATGACATCTTCAGTAGGTTCGGACGGATCGCGCACGTTACGCGTATGAGTGGGGAACAGAGAGGTTCCCAATGCGGGTGGTACCGCGGAATAGGTTTATTTCGCCCTGAGATGTCGTATGGCATTTCAGGGTGTTTTTATTTCGCCCCGCAGAATAAAAGAAAAGGAGTACGTTGCAATGAAAGTAATCACAGGAGTTACACCGAAGGAGACGCTGGAGATCAGCGAGCTTTGCGGGCGGGAGCCGGATGACAGCCTGATCCGGGTCAACGGGGCGGTGCATGCGATCCGCGACATGGGCGAGGTGGCGTTTATTATCCTCCGGAAGAGGGAAGGGCTGCTGCAGTGCGTCTACGAGGAAAATGTCTCCGAATTTGACCTGAAGGACATCCGCGAGGGCGCGACGGTCGAGTTCGCGGGGCGTGTGAACCGGGAGGAGCGTGCGCCGCACGGCGTTGAAATCCGCATCCGGACGGCGCGGATTCTGTCTGAACCGGCGGAACCCATGCCGCTGCAGATTTCCAGACGGAAGCTGAACACATCGCTGGAGGCAAAGCTGAACAACCGCGCGGTTTCGCTGCGCAATATTCAGGAGCGCGCGAAGTTCCGCATTCAGGAAGGAATCACGCGCGGGTTCCGCGATTTCCTCTACAGTCAGGGCTTCACGGAGATTCACACGCCGAAGCTGGGAGCCAAAAGCGCCGAGGGCGGGGCGAACCTGTTTCGTCTGGAGTATTTTCACCGCCCGGCGATTCTGCAGCAGAGCCCGCAGTTTTATAAGCAGATGATGGTGGGCGTGTTTGACCGTGTGTTTGAGACCGGACCGGTGTTTCGCGCGGAGAAGCACAATACGAAGCGCCATTTAAATGAATATACTTCGCTGGATTTTGAGATGGGCTATATCAACGGCTTTGAGGAGATCATGGGCATGGAGACGGGATTTCTTCAGTACACGATGGACTTGCTGAATCGGGAATATGCGGCGGAGCTTGAGATTCTCGGCGTTCAGACGCCGCGGACGGATGAGATCCCGCAGGTCCGGTTCGACGAGGCCAAGCAGATGGTCGCGGAAAAGTATAACCGTCAGTTCCGCAATCCCTTTGATTTGGAACCGGAGGAGGAGCAACTGATCGGACGACTTTTTAAAGAGGAGTATGACGCAGATTTTGTATTCGTCACACACTATCCCTCCAAAAAGAGACCCTTTTACGCGATGGACGATCCGGCGGATCCGACATATACCCTGAGCTTTGACCTGCTGTTTCGCGGGCTGGAGGTGACCACCGGCGGACAGAGGATTCACGATTACCGGGAGCTGTTGGATAAAATCGCCGCCAGAGGCATGGAGACAGAGGGAATGGAGCACTATCTGGCTGCCTTTAAGCACGGCATGCCGCCGCACGGCGGGCTGGGCATCGGGCTGGAGCGCCTGACCATGCACCTGATCGGAGAGGAAAATGTGCGGGAGGCGACGCTCTTCCCGAGGGATTTGAGCAGACTTGAACCCTAGAAAGGAGAAAAAAGTGAGACATCTGGGAACACAGATATTGGCAACCGAGCACCTCACTCTGCGGCGGTTTGAGCCGGAGGACGCGGAGCATTGCTTTTACAACTGGCTGAGCGATCCGGAAGTGGCAAAATACCTGACATGGGTGCCGTACCAGACCGTGGAGCAGGTACAGGAGCGGATGGCGATCTGGGAAAATAATTACAGTAAAGAGGACAATTACAACTGGGCGATCGAGTTGAACGAATCGGAGCAGCCGATCGGGAGTATCTCGGTTGTCAGCATCAATGAAGATACGGAGAGCATGGAGATCGGTTACTGCATCGGCAGGAAGTTCTGGCACCGGGGGATCATGACGGAGGCGTTGACGGAAGTAGTACGGTTCCTCATGGAAGAGATTGGCGCAGGCCGTGTCTGGGCGGGCTGCGATTCGCGCAATCTGTACTCGGCAAAGACGATGGCGGCGGCCGGTATGGAGTATGAGGGCACATTGCGGCGCGCCGGACGGAACAATCAGGGAATCTGCGATGAAGTGATCTGCGCAAAAATTCGCAGCGAGGCGGCTGCTGAGCAGGCGGAGGAAGAAGCGATAGAGGCTGCAGGCGCGGCGGTGACGAAAGTCATGGGTGAGGACGGAAAGCTCCGCAACGTGATCTCTGACGAGACCATGGAGTATGTGGGCATTCTCGCAAAGCTGGAGCTCTCGCCCGAGGAGGCGGAAGCGGCGAAAAAGGATATGGCGGATATGCTGGACTATATCGACAAGCTGAACGAGCTCGATACGACGGGCATCGAGCCCATGTCCCATGTTTTCCCGGTTCACAATGTATTCCGGGAGGATGTTGTAACAAACGGCGACGGCAGCGAGGCGACGCTCGCAAACGCACCGGTGAAAAAAGACGGCGGCTTTAAGGTGCCGAAGACCATCGGCGACTGACAGGAGGTGCGGGCATGAAAAAAATGAATGAGAAAATCAGTTTGATGAGCCTGACCGCCGTGGAGCTCGGCAAAAAAATAAAGGCGGGCGAGGTGACCGCGGCGGAGGCGGCAAAAGCGGCTTTGGCAGCGATACGGGAAAAGGAAAAGACGATCAACGGCTTCGTCACGGTGCTGGATGAAGACGCGATTTTAGCGCGGGCCGACGAGGTTCAGGCAAAAATCGATGCGGGCGAGCTGACCGGACCTCTGGCGGGCGTGCCGGTGGCAATCAAGGATAACATGTGTACGAAAGGGATTCTGACGACCTGCTCGTCAAAAATCCTGTACAACTTTATCCCGTCCTACACGGCGACTGCCGTGGAAAATCTGGAAAAGGCCGGAGCGGTCATCATCGGAAAGACGAACATGGATGAGTTCGCCATGGGAAGCACCACCGAGACCTCCGCATTCGGGGAGACGAAAAATCCGTGGAATCCGGAGCATGTGCCCGGCGGCTCCTCCGGCGGTTCCTGCGCGGCGGTGGCGGCGGAGGAGGTGCCATATGCTTTGGGCTCCGACACCGGCGGTTCCATCCGCCAGCCCAGCGCATTCTGCGGCGTGACCGGGATTAAGCCCACCTACGGCACCGTGTCCCGCTACGGGCTGATCGCCTACGGTTCCTCTCTGGATCAGATCGGCCCGATCGCAAAGGATGTCACGGACTGCGCGGCCATTCTGGAGGCCATCGCTTCCCACGATACGAAGGATTCCACTTCGGTCGCGCGGGATGACCTGAATTTTACGGAGGCGTTGACGGACGATGTCAGAGGCTTAAAGATCGGAATCCCCCGGGACTATTTCGGGGAAGGCCTGGATGAGGAAGTGAAGACGGCAGTGCTGGCGGCGGCGAAGGCGCTGGAGGCGAAAGGCGCGGTCGTGGAGGAGTTTGACCTCGGACTGGTGGAGTACGCGATTCCCGCCTACTATGTCATCGCCTGCGCGGAGGCCAGCTCCAACCTGTCTCGTTTTGACGGCGTGAAATACGGCTATCGTACCGCAGAGTACGACGGCCTGCACAATATGTATAAAAAATCCCGCTCCGAGGGCTTCGGCCCGGAGGTGAAGCGCCGGATTATGCTGGGGTCCTTTGTCTTAAGCTCCGGTTATTATGACGCGTATTATCTGAAAGCGCTCCGGGTGAAAGCGCTGATCAAAAAGGCATTTGATGAGGCTTTTGCAAAATATGATGTGATTCTCGGACCGGCGGCGCCTACCACGGCGCCGAAGCTGGGAGAGTCCTTAAGCGATCCGATCCGCATGTACCTCGGCGACATTTATACGATATCGGTCAATCTTGCGGGGCTTCCGGGGATTTCCCTTCCCTGCGGGACGGACAGCAACGGACTTCCGATCGGGATGCAGCTTCTGGGAGACTGCTTCCGGGAGAAAACCATCATCCGGGCGGCTTACAGCTTTGAACAGACCAGAACGTATCAGCATGCTCCGGCAGCAGCACTGTCGGACGGGACGGCGCAGTGAGAAAGGGGACGAGGATATGAGTAAAAATTATGAGACTGTCATCGGTTTGGAAGTCCATGTAGAGCTTGCCACGAAGACCAAGATTTTCTGTTCCTGTTCCACCGCTTTCGGCGGAGCGCCGAACACCCACACCTGTCCGGTCTGTACCGGCATGCCGGGCTCGCTGCCGGTGCTGAATAAGCAGGTGGTGGAGTACGCCATGGCCGTGGGGCTGGCGACCAACTGTACGATCACGCAGCACAATAAATTTGACCGGAAGAATTATTTTTACCCGGATAATCCGCAGAACTACCAGATTTCCCAGCTTTACCTTCCCATCTGCCGGGACGGACATGTGGAGATCGAGACGGCTGCCGGGAAGAAGGATATCCGCATCCATGAGATTCACATGGAGGAGGACGCCGGAAAGCTGGTCCACGATGAGTGGGAGGACGTCTCCATTGTGGATTTCAACCGCTCCGGCGTGCCGCTGATCGAGATTGTATCTGAGCCGGATATGCGCTCCGCGGATGAGGTAATCGCGTATCTGGAGACGCTGCGGCAGACCATCCAGTATCTGGGCGCGTCAGACTGCAAGCTGAACGAGGGCTCCATGCGTGCCGATGTCAACCTCTCGGTCCGCGAGGTTGGGTCGAAGAAATTCGGCACCCGTACCGAGATGAAAAACCTGAACTCCTTCAAAGCCATCGCCCACGCGATCGAGGGCGAGCGGGAGCGGCAGATTGAGCTGCTCGAGATGGGGCGCAAGGTCATTCAGGAGACCCGTCGGTGGGACGACAACAAGGAATCCTCCCACGCGATGCGTTCGAAGGAAGACGCGCAGGATTACCGCTATTTCCCCGATCCGGATCTGGTGCCGGTGGAGATTTCCGATGAGTGGATTGCGCGCGTCCGCGCCGCACAGCCGGAGCTGCGCCCGGCAAAGCTGGAGCGCTATAAGAAAGAGTACGAAATTCCGGATTACGACGCGCGGATTATCACGGAGAGCAAGCGGATGGCGGATCTGTTTGAGGCGACGACGGCTCTCTGCAAAAAGCCGAAGAAGGTTTCCAACTGGCTCATGGGCGAGACCATGCGGCTGTTAAAGGAAACGGCACAGGATGCGGATGACCTCTCCTTTGCGCCGAAGCATCTGGCGTCGCTGATCGATCTTGCGGACGCCGGAACCATCAACGGTACGGTTGCAAAAGAGGTTTTTGAAGAAGTTTTCCGGAATGATGTCGACCCGGAGCAGTATGTAAAAGAACACGGACTTGCCACCGTCAACGATGAGAGTGCGCTGCGCTCCGCGGTGGAACAGGTACTGGCTGAAAATCCGAAGTCCGTGGAGGATTATAAGGGCGGCAAGAAAAAGGCGATGGGATTCCTCGTCGGGCAGACGATGAAAGCCATGAAGGGCAAGGCGGATCCGGCGATGGTGAACCGGCTCGTGAAGGAGCTGCTGGAGCAATAGGCGGCCGGTGTCTGCCGGAGTATTGCAGGGTAGAGGAGGAACATCGTTTATGAATTGCAAAAAAGAGAATATGCTGCTCTATGCCGTGACAGACCGCTCATGGCTGGGAGATCAAACCCTGTATGATCAGGTGGAGCAGGCACTCCGGGGAGGAGTCACCCTTCTCCAGCTTCGGGAAAAAACGCTGGGGGCGGAGGATTTTCTGCGGGAGGCCCGGCAGATCAGGGAGCTCTGTGACCGGTATGGGGTTCCGCTGATCATCAACGATAATGCGGAGATTGCGAAACAGGTCGGCGCTGCGGGCGTTCATCTGGGACAGAGCGACATGGATGCGCGGGAGGCGCGCACACTGCTCGGCCCGGACTGCATCATCGGTGTCTCGGCGCGGACCGTGGAGCAGGCGATGCTTGCGCAGGAGCACGGCGCGGATTATCTGGGTGTCGGCGCGGTGTTTTCCACCGGGACGAAGCAGGACGCGAAACATATCCGGATGGAGACGCTGCGGGAGATCTGCGATGCGGTATCGATCCCCGTGGTCGCGATCGGAGGGATCACGGCCGATAATCTGTGTCAACTGGAGGGAAGCGGCATCGACGGGATCGCGGTGGTCAGCGCCATCTTTGCGCAGAGGGATATCGAGGCGGCGGCGCGGGAGCTGAATCAGCGGATGAGGACGCTTCGGAATCGAAAAACGGCTTTGACGATCGCGGGCAGCGACTGCAGCGGCGGCGCCGGCATTCAGGCGGATATCAAGACGATGATGGCGAATGGTGTGTATGCTATGAGTGCGGTCACGGCGCTGACGGCACAGAATACGACGGGCGTGGCGGCCATCATGGAATCCTCGCCGGATTTTTTGAGGCAGCAACTGGACTGTATTTTTACGGATATCTATCCCGACGCGGTGAAGATCGGGATGGTCTCTTCAGCGGGACTGACCCGGGTGATCGGGGAGAGACTCGCATACTATGAGGCAGAAAATATCGTGGTGGATCCGGTGATGGTGGCGACGAGCGGGTCGAGCCTGCTGGATGAGGAGGCAGTGGATGTTCTGACCCATGTCCTGCTTCCGATGGCAGCCGTGGTGACGCCGAACATTCCGGAGGCGGAGATTTTGTCGGGGATATCCATCGCATCCGCGGAGGATATGGTCTCGGCTGCGGAGAAGATCAGCCGGACATGGCATTGCGCGGTTCTGCTGAAAGGCGGGCACTCTTTAAACGATGCCAACGATTTGCTGTACCGGGACGGACATTTTACGTGGTTTCAGGGGCAGCGCATCGATAACCCCAACACCCACGGGACCGGCTGCACGCTCTCCAGTGCGATTGCCGCAAATCTGGCAAAAGGCTGTGATCTGGAGGAGTCCATGCGGCGGGCAAAGGAGTCTCTCTCCCGCGCGCTGGGCGGGATGCTGGATCTGGGAAAGGGTCGCGGCCCGCTGGATCACGGG
>JAJPYF010000001.1 GCA_021205085.1 Clostridiales bacterium
GTATGGAATTTTTATCCATAACGGCGATGGGAGCCAGTTATTCACCGTATGGGAACTATCTGATCCTGTTGAATCAGGAGTATGAAAATTATCATATGAGTCGATCGGTGGCTGAAAGCGTGGAGAAACATATTGCCGGGAACGATGGATCAAGTACGGGAGCGGAATCAGAAGGAACGGTTACTTCTTCCTATGCAGATGAGTTTTACTCCTCGGAAGTCGCGGATTACCGGGAAAAGGATGCTGCTCTTCCGGAACAGCCGAATGTTATTCTGATTTTTACCGAGGGCCTTTCTCAAAGTGTTATTGATGATGAGCGGGAGATTATGCCGAATGTCGCAGCATTTCAGGAGGAATCGCTGAACTTCACCGGATATTATAATCATACTTTTGCGACATACTGCGGCCTGATCGGACAGCTTTATTCCGAATATCAATGGAACAATCTGGATGAAAACAACCTGGTTTCCATTCAGAGTCTGCTGTCGGACAATGGATATCACACGACATTTATCAACACGGAGCCAAACAATGCTGACTTTACATCATATCTGGAGAGTATGGGTTTTGATGAGGTTCTGGGAGACGCTTCAGATGAATTGCTGGGGATGACAGATAGCTATTCTGATAAGCAGGCCTATGAGTATCTGTTGGATACGGCAGAGTCGCTTTCAGAGTCAGATGAACCATTCTTTCTCTCAGTTTACACCTTTGGAACACATGCATCTAACAGCAGCGCAAATGAAGTGTTTGGGGATGGCAGTGACGATGAACTGAACAAGTTTTACGACGCGGATGCTCAATTCGGTGAATTTCTGGAGAACTTTAAGGAAAGTGAGTTGGCGGAGAATACAATATTAGTATTTACATCGGATCATGCTACCTATCAGGACAGCGGATTTACCAGTGCTTTCCCGGATTATGATCGTGCCCATATATCACTGGATGAGATTCCGCTTAGTATCTATTATGTTGGGATAGAGCCGGAAACAATTGATGTTGATGGCCGGAATTCTCTGGATTTGGCACCTACCATTCTGGATTATCTGGATATCAGCGGGACAAATTATTTCCTCGGAGAGAGTCTTTTTGCAGATCCTTCAGAGAATCTGAGCATGGATATGATATATTATTCGGAAGCAAGTCCTGTTAGTACAAAGAACGGACAAATTTCGAGTCTTTCTTCTGCGGAGGAATCCGAATTCAAAGAAACAGTATATGATTATTTTGTGGCAAAACTGTCAGAAACTTTGGATGGCGCATCAGAAATGACCTTATATGCAGTTTTTAAGGGATTACAGATTGATATTTCCGATGATGGTCAGTACATGGAAGTTGCATGTTCACCAAGAGAGAATGCTTCCTACGAAGAGTATTGGTTTGCGGTGTGGAGTGATGAGAATGGACAGGATGATGTGGTATGGTATGAAACGAAAGAGCAGAAGGATGGCACATGGTCCGCAACAATTCCGCTGTCAGCTCATACACTTCAAGGCGGAATTACGATCCATGTGTATGTGGGAAATGATGGAGTACCTGAAACCTTGTATCTGGCAGAGTCGATCATTGTTCCATGAAGTAAAGATTAAATCGTGAAGAACTTATGTGTAGAATACCGGTTGCGTGCGAATGGGGGGACATTGATGCGCGGCCGGTTTTTCTTTACTTGTTTTCCTACTTATCATATGTTAATATCAATTAGTGAGAATTCTGGTGTTCTGATTTGTGACATGAAAAGAATGGAGAGTCATTGATGGAACCTACTGTAAGCATATGTATTCCGGCATACAACAGTGCAGAATACATACAGGATACGATTGATTCGATTTTGGCACAGACATGGAAGGATCTGGAGTTGATTATTGTGGATGATAATTCCACAGATAATACATATGAGATTCTGTGTGCGATTGCAGATTCACGAGTCAGGGTGTTTCATAATAATGAAAATCTGGGCATGTCCGGCAACTGGAACCGGTGCCTCAGCCTGTGCCGGGGCGAGTATATTAAGCTCGTTTGTGCGGACGATTTGCTAGCGCCTACAGCTGTAGAACAGGAAGTACAGGCTCTTATAGATAACCCGACGGCAGTGATGGCGGAGAGCGATACAAAGCTTCTGGATCTGGATGGAAAGGCAAAGGGTTTTTACAAGCGTTATCACAAGTCCGGTCTGGTGGATGGAAAGGAGATCTGCCGAAAAGGGCTTTTCTCTCAGAACTATTTCGGGGCGCCGCAGGCAAACACGTTTCGCAAAAGCGCGGCGGAGCAGGTGGGCGGATTTGATCCGGATTTTACATACATTCTGGATTACGATTTCTGGGTCTCTCTGGCGTGTCAGGGTGATGTATATATCATCCATGAACCATTGAATTTCTTTCGTGTCAGGAAGGATTCCAACACTGGCGAGGTTATGGGCGGCGACAGACAGAAAAACGATCTGTATGTCGGGGAACACAGGCATCTTCTGGAGAAAAACCGGCAGCGCCTTGTCTTGTCCGACCGGGATATCCTGCGCAGCGTCCGGATTCGAAAGCTGCGGTGTTTTGCGGCTTCTGTATACCTGAAACTGTTTGTTCATAAATAGATAAAGGAGTGAAAGATGGACAAAATTGCAGTGTTGATTCCCTGTTATAATGAGAGCAAGACAATAACTAAAGTAGTGAGTGATTTTAAACAGGCTGTACCCGAGAGCGTAATTTATGTTTATGATAACAATTCCACGGATGGGACGGACAAGCTGGCCAGGGATGCGGGCGCGGTGGTTCGCTATGAGCGCCAGCAGGGCAAGGGCAATGTGATCCGGCGGATGTTTCGGGAAATTGATGCGGAATGCTATATTATGGCGGACGGAGATGACACTTATCTCGCCGAGTTTGCACCGGAGATGATTCGCCAGGTTCTGGAGTTTCAGGCGGATATGGTGGTTGGCGATCGACTTTCTTCCACTTATTTTCAGGAAAATACGCGCCGGTTCCACAATTTCGGAAATTCACTGGTGCGCCGGTCGATTAATATGCTGTTCCATACCGATATCAAGGATATCATGACGGGATATCGTGCGTTCAGCTACCAGTTTGTCAAGAGCTTTCCGGTACTGCCCAAAGGATTTGAGATTGAGACGGAGATGAGCATTCATGCCGCTGACAAGAATATGCGGGTGGCAAATGTAGTGATTGAATATCGTGAGCGGCCCGAGGGGAGTGTATCAAAGTTAAACACTTATGCGGATGGGCTGAGGGTACTTCGCACGATTTTTAAATTATACCAGACATATCGCCCGATGGCCTTTTTCGGAGCGATAGGGGTGGCACTTGCGGTTCTCGGAGTCGTTTTCCTGATTCCTGTGCTGGTCACTTATGCAAAAACCGGGATGGTGTATCAGTTCCCGACATTGTTTGCGTGCTGCTTTGTGATTCTGGCTGGCATACAATCCTTCTTTTCCGGAATGATTCTGCAGACCATCGTCCGGAAAAATAAGCAGGATTTTGAAATGGAGTTACTGGCCATAGAGGCAAGGCGGCATATTCTGGAGAATGGGAAAAAGAGCAATGATTAAATGGTGTAAAAAAAGAAAAAAATATCTGATTGCAGCAGTATTGGTGATTTTGATTGTTTTGCTTGCAGTGGCAGGGAGCAGTTATTTTTACTTTCATGACACGGACAATTTTAATGATGAGTCGGGAGAACAGGCGGAAATCGATATGGGAGATGACGAGATCCGCCAGTATTTCACGGCGAGAAAAGCGATACAAAATGTTGGTATTCTGATGTTGAATTATGGGGACGACGCTGCAACCGTCCGGGCATCATTCTATGACGCGGAAACAGATGAACTTTTATCTACAGGTTCCGGAGAGCTTGCCGGAGGCTCTGATACTGAGACCGCAGTGAATATTGACATTGCGACGAGTGAAACAGAGGATTCGGCAGAGTTGTACATGGTTTTGTCTGTGGAAGGTTCTTCAGAACAGGTGCAGATATGCGTGCTGGAAGGGGAATATTCCGAACAGGAAATGACAATCGGAGGTGAGGAGACGAATTACCGTATCCGCATGTCCGTTGTTTACGGCGGCAGTTATAATTATGTGTTCTGGGTCCTGACCGTGATTCTGATGGCTCTCATTGTACTTGTTTTTGTATTTCCCGAAAAATGGAGACAGCCGCAGCATCTGTTCCTGATTCTGGCATCTGTAACCGGGATTCTTTTTGCTGTCGTCACTCCTGCAGTACAGGAGTGCGACGGACCGATGCATCTCTATAAGTCTATGGATACATCTTATGGAAATTTCCTGGGATCATTCGTGAATCTGACACATGGGGATGGGGAGATTTATGTCCCTGAAAATATTATGGATATGAATATGACGACCCTGACTATAAAAGGGGGCGAGGGCCTTCGGTATGTGGAAAATCTGCAGAGTCAGACTTTCTCAGACACGAAAGTGCTTATGTCCTATGACGGGGGAGTTGCTTCGATCGTGTACTGGCCGCAGGGAATCGGAATCTTCCTGGGACGAGCGTTAAACCTGAGTATGTACGGTGTAATTCTTTTCGGGAAAATATTCAATCTTGCAGCGTATATTGCGCTGACATTCCTGGCAATCAGGCTGATTCCGTGTTATAAAATGCTGTTTACCGCGGTTGCCCTGCTTCCGATTTCGCTGTTTCAGGCGTCCTCCCTGTCGCAGGATGCCATGCTGAACGGGATGTCATTCCTGTTTATTGCGCTGTGCTTTTACTATGCATACGGAGAGATTACGTCTCTGAATTGGAAACACATGATATGGTTGGGAGTATTGTTGTTGGGAATGTTTCTGGGCAAATATGTCTATGTGTGTCTGGGACTTCTCGTGTTTATGATACCAAAGGAAAAGTTCGGAGGGAAAAAGGCTTATTGGAAGGCAATTATTCCGGCATTGGCCGTACTGGTGATTTTGGGAGGATATCATCTGGGACGGAATCTTATGGATATCGCTGCTTTGCAGAGTACAGAGACGGCAGGCGCCGTCACGCAGACACAGTTACAGTATCTTATGAGTCAGCCGGGAGCGCTTATCTCTGTGCTGTCCAATACGATACTGTATCATACAAATGATTATCTGGTGCAGCTGAATATGCTGGGCAGTCTCAATATCACATTGACCCCGATCCTGATACTGAGCATGGCGTTTATTGCCGTGGTCGGTGTGGTGGATGTCAATACTGTGTCACGGGGGATACGGACAAGAGATCGGTTTTTGACAGTGATTTCATTTGTTATTACTTTCGTTATGATTTTGCTGGCTCTGTACATTGGAGACAGCACGGCGAATTCTTACGGAGCCACGCTTGTGGAGGGCGTTCAGGGAAGATATTTTATTATGATGATACCCTTGCCGTTTATTGCACTGGGAAGCAGAAAACTGGAGCATGAGATAACATATTTTAATTCAAAGATTGCAGCGGTTACGGGGTGTATGTTGGTATATGCCGCGTTTATGTTGATAAGATCATATTATTGACGGGGGATTCAAACATGGAAGGTTCATGGCTTGCATCAGGATTTTATTGTCTGTCATGGGTGATTCTCGCGGGCAGTTTCTTTTTCTGGAAAAAGACAGAGAAAAAATCGTATACTGTTACGTGGTTTGTGCTCACAGTATTGCTGATCACCTGTTATCAGACTTTTTGCGCCGCTATTTTAAACGTTGTCGGAGTGCCGATCAATATTGTCAGCATCGGTCTGGCGGATTTGATTCCGGCGGTGTTTTTTGTGTATCATATTGTCAGGGACGGGAAGATTCAGAAATATTGTTTTGAGATTGCGGATATCATATTTCTTGCCCTGGTCGTTGTGTTTCTGTTATTACTTTGCAAAGTCCACTATTCCGGAAGTGATCTGTGGATCAACTTTGCCACGATTGATCCCGCGGCACACCTGAACGCGGCGATTGACGTAATAAAGGACCAATGCGTGAATAATATGTTTTATTCGGCGCTGTTCAACGGCCTGTTCCTGGAAACATTTCTTCCGGCCCGCGGGATGAATTATGTATATCAGTCGTTTGTGCTGAGCAACATCCTGAACTGCGGATTGGCCGGGGTTATGTTTTTTGGCGTGATCCGCCGATATATGGGGACGCGATTTGAAAAAGCGGCCGGTATTGTCATTGCCGTGCTTTATGTGGCGGCATATCCTCTCAGCAATGCCCTGTATGGATTTGTGTATCTCGGCATGGGGGTGACTCTGGCACTTCTGCTGATAGAATTGACGCGGATCTTTCTTGCGGATGAGATAAACCCTGTCTTATCTGTTGTGCTGCTCTGTCTGGGATGTCTGGCACTTTTCGAGTGTTACATGCTGTTTGTACCGGTGGTTTTCTTTGCGATTATCAGCTGTGTGTTTGTGAAACAGTGGCGGAAGAAGGCATTGATTTCGTGGAAGACGATAATATTGTGCCTTGGCATTTTTCTGGTGCCCTGCGTGATTGAGATTGCGTATTCTTATTTTGGGATTTTTACGGACGGCCTGACTGTATCCGGCCAGATTGCCTCGGAAGGAGCGATTTACCGGAGCCTGTATGTTAATTTCCTTCCGTATCTCCCGTTTGCGCTGTATGAGCTGATCAGTGATATCAGAGAGAAAAAGAATCGTATGGTAAGCTTCCTCTTTGTATACACGATGCTGTTTATGGCGCTTCTGTTTGCCGGAGGAATGATGGGGAAGGTTTCTTCCTATTATTTCTACAAGCTGCCGTATTTGTTCTGGGGACCGTTGCTGATCATGGGCTTTCTCGGTGTTCTCCGGGTGGCGGAAAAGGCAAAAGGAATCGTCGTATGCGGGTTTTCCGTCTGGCTTTGTGTATTTCTGGCAGGCATGACCGGAGCGGAGTATTCCGTTTCGAACACGTATCCGCTGTTCGATACGAATCCGGCGTTGTCTGAGACAGTAAATGATATTTACATTTCAAACAGAACCTATGTTACCCAGGGCGGATACCCTTATTATAAAGTCATGATGTATCACTGGGCCTATGAGAATCTCCTCACTCAGGGAGAGGATCTGTTGGCTTTTGACGTATTCTGGGAGGCTCCTCTATTGTATCAGGCCTTTACATCGCAAAGTCTGGATGGCTGCGATTATGCGTCAGAAGATCATATATCTTATTATGAGATGCTGCGGACGTGTGATGCGGAGTACATCGTGGTTCTGACGGGTGCGGACAGCCGGATTTATTGGGATAATCAGGAGTACTGGGATTCCCTGGAAAAAGTATATGAAAACGATGAGGGATTTGTGGCAAAGCTGGATCTGGAACTGCTGGATCAGTATCAGTAAAATACCCGGAGGGAAATGATGGATCAGGAGAAAGTGGCTGTTTTGCTCTCAGCCTACAACGGAGAGAAATACATCAAACAGCAGATTGACAGTATCTTAAACCAGACCTGGCCGAATGTGGAACTGTATGTCAGGGACGACGGATCGACGGATGGGACATTGGCGATTTTGGAATCCTATGCCGCCGAGGGGAAACTGTATTTAAAAAAAGGGGAAAACCGGGGCTTTGTGCAGAGCTTTCTGTGGCTGGTGTCTCATGCGGGGGAAGCTGATTATTACGCGTTTTCCGATCAGGATGATGTGTGGTTTGAGGACAAGCTGTCGATGGCGATGGAGCGCTTTCGGGAAACGGACCCCGGGAAGCCGGTGCTGTATTTTTCAAACTATGATTATTATGACGGAGAGCTTAACTTTGTGAGTCATCGGGAAGGGAAAGCGCCGGAAATCAGTTTCAGGAATTCTCTTGTGGATTGTGTGTCGCTGGGCTTCAACAGTGTGTTTAACCGGACAGCGCGGGATGTGGTTGCTGCAGATGTTCCGGAAAAATGTACCGGACATGACTGGTGGATGTATATGATCTGCGCCGGGATGGGACAGGTAATCTACGATGAGCGTCCAACCGTCAAATACCGCAGACACGGGAATAATGTGAGCGATGGCGGAGACAGCTTCCTGAAGTTTCAGATCTGGCGTTTTAAGCGGTTTTTCCTGAACCGTTATTTTCACCATATTCACGAACAGATTCAGGAATACGGGGAATTATACGGAGAGCGTCTGTCGGAGGAGGACAGAAAGATACTGCGTCTGTTCACGGCGGATGGATTTCATCCGCTTCTGGCATTGCGGAAGGTTTTTTATCCGAAACGTTTCCGCCAGAATCTGATCGACGAGATTTTTATCCGATGCGTTTTTTTGATAGGGCGGTTGTAAGATGAGCGGGACAGACGGAAAGAGTATACAGCAGAATATGATTTTCAACACGGTGGGTTCACTGGTTTACTATGCTTGCCAGTGGCTGATGTCCGTGATTATTGTCCGCATTTCGGGGTTCGATGATGTCGGACTGTTATCCCTGGCGATGAGCGCCACTTCCGCGCCGGGGATTGTGGGCTTATTTAATGTCCGCAGTTATCAGGTGTCGGATATTGATGGCCAGTATACGGATCGGGAATATATCCGTTCCAGAATTTATACCAACATGCTCTCGGTGGCAGTTTGTCTGGGTGTCGTTTTGTTCTACGGGTACTCTGCGGAGAAGGCCGTGATCATTCTGGTCTTTATGGCATTTAAGGTGGCAGAGGGAATGGCGGATGTCTACTATGGAATATACCAGAAAAATCAGCGGTTGGACTTCGCGGGCATTTCGCTCACCATAAGAGGACTTGGCTCTCTGGCGTGCTTTCTGGGAGTGTTTTTCGCATCGGGGAGCTTATTGCTCAGTATCGTTATCATGTCGGCGTTTTCCATGTCGATCGTTCTTCTCTATGACAGAAAGCAGGCGCGGAAATATCAGGTGGGAGAAAAAGAGGACAGAAAGATGTTGCTGAAGCAGGTCCGATTGCTCCTGATTACCTGTCTGCCGCTGGCGGTCGTCTCCTTCCTGAACAACCTCTCACTGACCATTCCGAAGCTGTATCTGGAGAGTTATTTCGGGGAGACAATCATGGGGATTTACTCATCGGTGGCATCGCCGACGATCGTGATACAGCTCGCCGCTACGACACTGTTCGCGCCGCTGATCCCGCCGCTGACACTGGAGTTCAGCAGGGGGAGACGGAGGAGCTTTCTGAAAAAACTGGGACAATTTGCCGCGCTGATCGGAGGCCTCACGGTGCTTGCCCTGATATTGGCAAAGATTCTGGGCCGGTGGGCGCTGGTGCTGCTCTTTGGCTCGGAGATTGAACCCTATGTATATCTGTTCATACCGGTGATCATCATCTCAATCTTGATCGCCGTCAATGCCAGCATGTTCAGCATCTGTACTCTGATGCGGGCGATCCGGATTCAGTATGTGATCGGTGCAGCTGCAATCGCCGCCGCATTGATCGGCTCACTGACATTGGTGAAGGGACTTTCCATGAACGGTGTGGTCCTGGCACTCGGGCTGACGCTCTGTGTGCAGATTGCGATTCAGATATTCATTATATGCGGGAAAATGCGAAAAATGGGAGATGCAGGCGAACATGAATAAGCCGAAGGTAAATGTGGTTCTGGCGACATATAACGGTGAGAAATTTTTAACACGCCAGCTGGACAGTGTGGTAAACCAGACATATGAGAACATAGATATCTATATTCGGGATGATGGCTCTGTGGATGGCACGGTTGCTTTTATCGAGGAGTATATACGGCAGGATCAGTCGGGAAGAAAATTTGTATTCTGGCACGGGGAAGGAGAGAACCTGCGTTGTCCGTCAAGCTTTTACGAGATTCTGCGGCGTTGCGAAACGGCAGATTATTATGCTTTCTGCGATCAGGATGACGAGTGGTATCCGGAGAAGTTCGGGTGGGCCGTGGAACGGCTGGAGCAGGAAAAACAGGATGAGATTCTCCTGTATTATACGGCCTGTGATTATTACACCGATCAGGGCGTGCTGATCCGGCGGTCGCCGCAGCAAAAGGAACACCTCGAATTGACCGATGTACTCTATTATACGCCGGGTTCGGGGTTTACCATGGTTTTTAATGAGACGGCGAGAAGAAGACTTTTGCAGGAGGTGAATCCCGGTCAGGAGCTCCATGACCGATGGATGATCCGCGGGGCAGTGTGTTTCGGAAAAGTGATCTATGACGGGCGCAGCTCTGCGGCCCATATCCGTCATGAGGCGGCGGTCACTGCCGGGGATGCGGGAGCAGGAAGCCTGATCCGGAACTTTGTCCGGGAAGAGCTTATGGGAGATGAGGCGAAGCAGGAAAAGGAGTTCCTGCGGTATTTCAGAGAAGCCTTTGGCGGCAGCCTGACTTCGGAACAGAAAAGAGTGCTTGACCTGTTTGCAGCGGAAGGGTGTTCTGTTGTGCGATGGTTTCGTAAGGTCTTTTATCCCTGGCGGCTGCGGACAAGGACTGCGGGGGAGATTGCACTGCGGTTTCTGTTTGTTTTTGGGAAGATATGAGAGGTATGACAGATGTCTGACTATGATTTTTGGGTACAGCGTGTGCGGTTCGATCTGAAAGATCCGGACAAGCTGGTTTTTGCAGGAGCTTTTAAAGATGATAATCCGGAAGGGCGGATCCTGCATGTGTATATTGACCGCCGCGAGGTTCCGGTAGAATATGAAGTGAAAGAAAACGTGGATGTTCGTCGGCGCTATCTTCCCCTTCATATGAATGTCGGACAGGAAATCTGCGGTTGTCTTTCCTTTTCGGAGGCTGACACGGACAGCCGGATCCGGATTACAAATGAAGTGAACGGCAATGAGATTGAGGCGTTTGTGCTTTCCGCGAGACAGATTCGAAGAATGCGTGAGTCGGTCGAGAGCAGTCTGGAGATGGAGCGTGTTGAGGCCGGACAGGTTATCCTGACCGGCTGGGCAGCATCCGATCAGGAGGTTACTTTCCGTGTATTTGCGAAGGGAAGAGAGCTGCCCTGCCGGGTTGTGCGAGGATATCGGAAGGATGTCAATAACTGCTGTCCGGAGCTGGGGGAGGACTATCAGGCCGGGTATGAAGTGATGTTCGAGGATAGCGGCATGAGCCATGTACAGCTGCAGCTGGCATCCGGTTCCCGGACAAAAAAATATCGAATATCGGTCAGAAATGTCCGACTGGACAAGAAAAGCAGTAACACCAGAGAGTTTCTTGTAAAAGCGGGGCGGTATTTCAGAAAGAATGGCTGGAAGAAGAGTGTGCGCAGAGCATGCATTACGCTATCCGGGAAAAAGGATAATAAGGATTACAGAGAGTTCTTAAAAAAATACAGCATAACGCGGGAGGAATTGGATCGGCAGAGGGAGGAACATTTCGATTATGAACCGCTGATCTCCATTGTGGTGCCACTGTACTGCACGAAAGAGCGTTTCCTGAAAGAATTGATCGACTCCGTGCGGGGGCAGACCTACTCGAAGTGGGAACTTTGTCTGGCGGATGGGAGCGGCGGTGAGAAA
This sequence comes from Clostridiales bacterium, assembly GCA_021205085.1. Lineage (GTDB taxonomy): Bacteria > Bacillota > Clostridia > Lachnospirales > Lachnospiraceae > Eubacterium_I. The sequence continues at coordinate 11,422 of JAJPYF010000001.1, forward strand.
AATCTGCGCTCTGTCGTGGAAAAGCTGGCGGGAGGCGATGAGAGAATCCGTTATTGTCTGTTGGATGTCAATCTGGGAATCGCCGGGAACACGAATGCGGGACTCGATATGTCACGGGGAGAGTGGATCACGCTGGTGGATCATGATGATACACTTTCCTCCGATGCGCTTTATCAATGCGTGAAAGCAGCGAATCATCATCCGGCAGCCGATGTAATCTACTCGGATGAAGATAAGGTCGACATGGCGGGGAAGGAATATTTCAAGCCGCATTTCAAGTCGGATTTTAACCCGGATCTGCTCCGCAGCATGAATTATATCTGTCATCTCTTTCTGTTTCACAGAAGCATATTGGAGAGGGTGGGTAAGCTGGACGCGGCATATGACGGCGCGCAGGATCATGACTTTATCCTGCGGTGCACGGAGGCGGCGGAAGAGATTTATCACATTCCGAAAGTATTGTATCATTGGAGAAGCCACAGAAGCTCTACGGCGGAAAATCCATCGAGCAAGGCATATGCTTTTGAGAACGGACGAAAGGCTGTACAGGCTCATTTGGATCGTGTCGGTATCCCGGCGAAGGCAGAGCGCGCGGATTTCTTCGGCTCCTTTCGCATTCGGTACCATTGGGAGGAAGAGCCGTTGCTTTCTATCATTATACCGAACAAAGATCACAGAGATGATCTGAAAAAGTGCATTGACTCGATTGCGGAAAAATCAACCTATCTGAACTATGAGTTCGTTATCGTGGAGAACAACAGTGAGGAGGAGGAAACGTTCCGATATTACAAGGAGCTGGAGAAAAGGGAAAATGTTACGGTCCTTCATTATGAGGGAGGGTTCAACTTTTCTTCTATCAATAATTTTGGCGTGGCCGGGGCAAAGGGCGAATACCTGTTGCTGTTGAATAATGATACGGAAATGATTGAACCGGACGGACTGAAGGAGATGCTTGATATCTGTATGCGGGAGGATGTCGGCATCGTGGGTGCTCAGCTTTTTTACGAAGACAATACGATCCAGCATGCCGGGGTAATTATCGGGTTTGGCGGGATCGCCGGACATGCTTTCATAGGAGAGGGGCGCGGCGATTATGGATATTTCTCACGCATCCAGTGCGTTCAGGATTTATCAGCGGTTACAGCGGCCTGTATGATGACGAAGCGCAGTGTGTATGAACAGGTCGGCGGCCTGTCGGAAGAGTTCCGGGTGGCGTTCAACGATATTGATTACTGCATGAAGGTCAGGGAGCTGGGGAAACTGGTGGTGTACAATCCGTATGCGACTTTTTACCATTATGAGTCCAAATCCAGATGACTGGAGAATTCTGCGGAGAAAGTCCGGCGGTTTAATGATGAGGTGGAACTGTTTCAATCCCGTTGGAATACGATTCTGGAACAGGGGGATCCCTATTATAATCCGAATCTGACTCTTGACAAGGCGGATTTTTCTTTGAGGGAGTAAGAATGGGGCATTACTTTGCCAACCTTGACGATTGAGTATGTTTATTATATTATAAAATGTATGAA
>JAJPYF010000006.1 GCA_021205085.1 Clostridiales bacterium
GCCGGGCGGATTAGGGACTTTCACCCATTAGAACGTGCGCCCGCCGGGCGCACAAGAAAAGGCAGCGGATTCCGAATGATCCGCTGCCTTCTTTTCATTATTTACCCTAGATGACCTGGTACTTCGCGACAAAGACCGGAAAAGTATCCGTGCCCCGGACCTCCTTACCCGCCGTCACCAGCGCATTCTTGTCGGTGATGATGTGGTCGAGGACCGCGCCCTCCTCGATGACGGTATCCTGCATCAGAACACAGTTTTTCACAACCGCGCCCTTGCCGATCTTCACGCCTCGGAAGAGCACACAATTCTCTACATTGCCCTCGATGACACAGCCGTCAGCTGCCATGACATTCTTCACAACCGCGCCGTCATAATAGCGGGTCGGGTTGTCGTCACGAAGCTTTGTGTAAACTGGCTGGGAGAACAGTGCTTCCAGATTTTCCTCCTCCAAAAGCCGCATATTCTCATCAAAATAGGACTTCATATCGCTGATGCGCCCATAATATCCAGTGAACTCATAAGCGGAAACCTTCAGCTCGCCCAGCTTCTTCAGCAGAATATCGCGCTCAAAGTAGACGCCGCCCTGCATGTAAGCCTCGCGAACCAGACGGATCATGAGCTCGCGTTCCATGCAGTAGATATTCATGGAGAAGTTCTGGTCACCCTCCACCTGAGGGTTGATGTACATATTCTTCACCATGCCATCCTCGATGTCATATGTATAATACATCCCCTTATTCATCAGCTTCGCGGACATAATGCTCTCCGGAAGAGGCTGAACCGTGTAGGCACAGCTCACATCCGCGCCGCTGTCGACATGCGTCTGAATAAAATCCTTGAAATCAAAGGAAGCGGCGATATTCGTATCCGAGAGGATGATGTACTTCTCCTTCTGCTCCTTCAGGAAGCTGATGATGTGATCCAGCGCCTCAATCCGTCCGTGGTAGACACTCATGGACTTCTGTGCAAACGGAGGCCAGATCGTCAGTCCACCGTTCTTGCGCGACAGGTCCCACTCACGGCCGGATCCCAGATGATCCATCAGAGAGTGATAATTCTGTCTGGCCAGAACCGAGATATTGGTAATGCCGCTGTTCACCATGCTGGACAGGGCAAAGTCGATCATACGGTAACGGCTGGCGAAAGGAATGGAAGCCATCAGCCGCTCGCTGGTCAGTTCCGGTACGAGCTCGTCATATTGATTAGGGAAAATAATCCCGAGTGCGCTGTTTACCATATCTCTTCACCATCCTTTACGTTTTCTCTCACCATCGCATTGGAGCCGATCTTTGCTCCGCTGCCGATATAGACGCCGGGGCCGATCGTGGCAACGCCCTGAGGCTCGCCCTCCTTCACAACACCGACCGCCGCGTTCTCATCGATGATCGCGTTCTCCGCTACGATGCAGTGCTCTACGACCGCACCCTCCTTGATGATTGTGCCGCCCATGACAACCGCGTCCTTCACCACCGCACCGGCCGCAACCTTCACGCCGGAGTAGAGGATGGAATGGGAAACCTCGCCGTCAACCCGGCATCCGTCCGTGATCATGGAATTGTCAATGACCGCGTTGGTACCGATCTTGTGGCCGGTCATACCGGCATTACGGCTGTAAATCTTCCAATCGTCGTCAAAAAGGTTGATACCGCTGTGCTCCGGATCGAGAACCTCCATATTCGCCTCCCAGAGGGAAGAGATCGTTCCCACGTCCTTCCAATAGCCGCTGAAGTGATATGCATACATCCGGCGGTTATCGCGGAGAAGATTCGGGATGATATTGTTGCCGAAGTCATTCTCCGATTCCGGATCGGCCTCGTCCTCCTCCAGGTATTTGCGGAGCACATCCCAGTTAAAGATATAGATGCCCATCGACGCGAGATTCGACTTCGGATTCTTCGGCTTCTCCTGGAACTCCGTGATGCGGTCGTCCTCACCGGCCACCATCAGGCCAAAACGGGAAGCCTCATCCCACGGAACCTCCATAACCGCCACGGAAAACTCCGCATCCTTCTCCTTGTGAAAGCGAAGGAAATCCGCATAATCCTGCTTGCAGATCTGGTCTCCGGAGAGAATGATCACATATTTCGGATCGTAGCGCTCGATGAAAGAAATGTTCTGATAAATCGCGTTCGCCGTCCCCTTGTACCAGTCGGATCCGCTCGCCCTCTGATACGGCGGAAGAACATGGATGCCGCCGTTTAAGCGGTCCAGATCCCACGGCTGACCGTTCCCGATATACTCGTTCAATACAAATGGCTGATACTGTGTCAAAACCCCCACCGTATCAATGCCGGAATTCACGCAGTTCGATAGTGGGAAATCGATGATACGGTATTTCCCGCCGAACGGAACTGCAGGTTTCGCCAGTTTCTGTGTCAGCGCGTACAGACGCGACCCCTGACCACCGGCGAGAAGCATGGCAACTATTTCTTTTCCCATTGCTTTGTCCCCTCTTTTCATTAAAGTTTGCGGTCATAATCACCAGAGAGCAATCACAACACTATTTATACTATACTATAATATGAACAAATATGAAAGATATTTTTCTTGTTTTTTGTGTTTTTTGTGTAAAAAAATCGCTACACTTTTATATATCTGGCGGCGCGGCCCTGTCCCACCA
>JAJPYF010000090.1:0-413 GCA_021205085.1 Clostridiales bacterium
GAAAAGAACGGCTATATCCGGCGTGATCCGACGAAACCGCGCGCGATCGAGATTGTAGACGACACATTTAATCTGACCCGGAGAGAAACGGTCAATGTTCCGGTTGTCGGACGCGTCGCGGCGGGTGAGCCGATTCTTGCCACACAGAATATCAGCAATTATTTTCCGATTCCGTCAGAGTATATGCCGAACGCACAGACCTTTATGCTCGAAGTGAAGGGAGAGAGTATGATTAATGCCGGTATTTTTGACGGCGATATGATTCTGGTACAGCAGCAACAGACTGCCCGGAACGGAGAGATTGTCGTGGCGCTTGTATGACACAGCCACGGTCAAAAGGGTTTTTAATCAGAAGGCTTATATAACCCACCAGCCCCGGAAAGAGACAAAAGATCACAGAAATTTGATGGGCG
>JAJPYF010000090.1:423-2603 GCA_021205085.1 Clostridiales bacterium
GTGGATGACTCCGCCACGGTCAAGACGTTTTATAAGGAGGACGGTTATTTCCGCCTCCAGCCGGAGAATGATACCATGGATCCGATCATTGTGCAGGACGTGCTTATCATGGGCAAGGTGATCGGTGTCTTCCGTTTTTTGTAAGCAAGTCAGTTCTCATCATTCGGGAGATCATGATTTTCATGATGTTCGCGCAGCGTCACTGCTTTGGCGGCCATGCGCCGCCGCTCATCCGCCTGTGCGGCATAGTGCCGCCGGGTGGTATTGACATCTGAGTGTCCGAGGACATCGGCCACCAGATAGATATCACCGGTTTCCCGATAGAGGTTTGTACCGTAGGTGCTCCGCAATTTGTGGGGCGTGATATTTTTAACTGTTGTTACGAGCCTTGAATACTTTTTGACGAGGTTTTCGACGGAGCGGACGCTGATCCGTCGGTTCTGCAGGGACAGAAACAGCGCTTCGCCGCTTCCTTCCTGCGGATTGACCGTCAGGCGTTCATCCAGATAAGCGTCAAGCGCATCGGCGACCTCGTCCCCGAAATAGACCATCATTTCCTTTCCGCCTTTGCGGTGGATGCGGATTCCGTTGTTTTTTGGGTCGATGTCGTCAATATCGAGTCCCACACACTCTGAGACACGGATTCCCGTACCCAGGAGAAGCGTTAATATCGCCAGATCCCGCTTTTTGGTTTTCTCGTGGTATATTTTCTGCTTATCCGTCAGTTTTTCCCCGGATTCGGCCTCGTCGAGCAAAATGGCGACCTCGTCGATATCCAGGCGGATAATATCCTTCTCGTGGCGTTTGGGCATCTTTACAAGAGCGGCAGGGTTTTTCTCGATCAGCTCTTTGCGGAAAAAGTAATTGTAAAAGCTGCGGAGAGTGGAGAGCTTGCGCATCTGACCACGCTCATCGTTTGTGTGCTCCGCACCGTTGTTCGTATAGTATTTCAGATACTGCAGGTACTCCTCAATATCCGCAGCCGTGATCTGATCCAGCAGTGTGATCGGAAAGTCGACAATCTCCATGTCAGCGAGAGCAGGGTTGTTTTCTTTCATAAAGTGGAAAAACACGCCGAGATCATAGGCATAGGCAATCCGCGTCCTTGAGGATGTGGTCGGAGTGATCCCGATAAAATACTCCCGGCAAAAGCGCGGAAGATCGCGAATCAGTTCCCGGAGCTTGACCTCGTTGTCGATATTTACCTTTTCATGGTATGCCCGTTCTTTCATGGTATATCCTTTCCGGACGGATTTCACCGTGCAACTCGGAAATCTCCGATTTCCTCGTTGTCCGGGCTTCGCCCTATATCAGAGCACAGATAGACATCCCCTTTCGCGCCAGCGCGATGTGTCTGTCTATCTGCACTCTGCTGCACGGCTCATTGCTTGCGCTCAGTATACCACAAAACGGTTCAGAGTTAAACTATTCGCGAAATATTTTTATATTGTTTTTCATCAGAGGGAGGAAAAAATGAAATTTGTGATACAGCGTGTACAGCATGCTTCCGTTACTATAGATGGTGATATCGTCGGGAAAATCGGAAAAGGCTATCTGGTGTTGATCGGCGTTTCCGAAACAGACACAAAGGAAATCGCAGATAAAATGGTCAGGAAAATGATCGGGTTGCGTATCTTTGAGGATGAGAACGGAAAGACCAATTTATCACTCGCAGACGTAGGTGGTGAATTGTTGCTGGTCTCACAGTTTACCCTGTATGCCGACTGCAGGAAAGGAAACCGTCCATCCTTTATCCGTTCCGGAAAACCGGAGCTGGCAAAGGAGCTGTATGAATATATTATAGCGGAGAGCAAAAAACAGGTTTCTGTTGTAGAGACAGGGCAATTCGGCGCACATATGGATGTGAAGCTGCACAATGACGGACCCTTTACGATTATTCTTGATTCGGACGAAATTGTAAGGTAAATCCTACGCTTTAACGAATTAGTTGGAGGGGTTATAATTAATGTCCGTAATGTTATACTACAGCTTTAACGAATTAGTTGGGCGGGGATAAATAATCCCCGCCCAACTATTCGTTAAAGCTGTCTTTTGCGAATAGTTAGATATCCTCCCGCCCAGCCGATTTTATGTACTCCGCAATAAAATCCACCGTTTTTTCGATCCCCAGCCTTGAACTGCTGACAGACAAATCATAGCTTCTGGCATCCGCCCACTTC
>JAJPYF010000113.1 GCA_021205085.1 Clostridiales bacterium
TCATCCAGGGCGGTCTGCGTGGCGTACTCAAAAATCCGCACCAGCATACTGTTGTCCGGAGTGCTCTGGCACTCCATCAGGTAGTGTTTCGTCTGCACTCCGATAATGGTGAAACTGGAATCGGTGATGCGTTTTTCTTCCTCCCCATCCGGCCGGTTGATGAAGTGCTCGTTCGGGGAAAATATCACCTGCTCATTCCCTGTGAAGTTCTCCCCAAATATCTCATTGATGATCGGAATCAATAGCGGGGTACAGTCGTTTGCCATCGTCCGGTAGACATCATCGTAGGGCGTGCCGGACAGAGACTGCTTTTTTGCTTTTGTTTCTTTCTTCAAAGGCTCCTCCTTTCCACGGACAGTGGGCAGGAAGGGCATATTCCGTAATTCTTCCGTGTTTCTTATCCGTGCTTTGATTGGTTGATTTGTTGTAAAAGCACAGATCATTTGAAAAACAGACGAAAGAATCTGCAGAACTCAAAGAAATATATGCTTTGAACTTATTCTAACAGAACCGATCGATTTTCACAACCGTTAAATCAATAATTTTACACACTCAATCTGCCCGAACAACTTGAATTATTGAAACGGAATGGATATACTGGAATAATTCAAAAGGCGGGAGATTAAAGATGCAGTGGAATCATTATATCTATAACAGAATCGGGGATGGCGTTGCGATTACAAAATATTTGCCCGGAGAAGCGCAGGAGGAATCCGTGATCACGCTTCCTTCTCACATTGACGGGCTGCCGGTGACGGAGATCGGAGCCGAGGCGTTCACGGAAAACGGCGCGTTTTTGTCTGAAATTGAGGTTCCCTCTACGGTGCGGCGCATCGGGGAGGGAGCTTTTAAGCTGTGCATGAGCCTTTCGCGCCTCATTCTCCATGACGGTCTGGAGGAGATCGGGGAAGATGCGCTGTATCTGACGCCGCTGAGTGAGGTGACGCTTCCGGATACGGTGCGGCGGATCGGCGCGCCGTGGGAGCTTAGCGTGATCTTATTTTCTGTCTCGGAGCATCATCCGTATTTTTACACGGACGGCATCTGCCTGTATCAAAATCACGGCGGGGAAAAGGAGCTGCTGGTTGCCTGTCAGCAGACATGCCCGGCGGAGTATCGGGTGGCGGACGGCACGACTGCGATCGGGGAGGGTGCGTTTGCGGGGAGCAATACGCTGGAGCGGATTGTGCTTCCGGACACCCTGTGCGTGATCGGCGAGAATGCTTTCAGCCACTGCATCCGCCTGCGTGAGATCCATCTTCCCGCTGCGGTGGAGTCGATCGGACGGGGCGCATTGTCTGACACCTTCGGGTGGAGTGAGACGCTGGTCGGTCTGGAGAAAATCACGGCGGACGGGAGAAATCCGCATTTTATGACGGACGGGAATGCTCTGTATGAGATTGGGGAAGATAAAACCAGATATATCGTGAAGTATTTCGGGGCGGGACTCTCCTGGGAAATTCCGGAGGACGTGAGCCGGATTCTTCCGGGGGCATTTCGGCGGGCAGGGTTTCGCCGCTGCCGTATCCCGGAGTCGGTGAAGGACGTGGGGAGGGATGCCTTCCGGGAGTGTGCCCGTCTGGAGGAGCTGGAGCTTGCGGAGTCCGGGGTGCGCCTCTATGTGCCGCGGGAACCGGTGTACCGGAAGGACGAGATCACGGCGCTGCTGTTTTCGGCAGAGCGGGAGTCGAGGGAGAGGCAGGATCTCGGGGCGCTTCCGGAAAAATGGAAGGATTTCGCCGCGTATCACCCGAAAACGGAAAGGCCGCCCAGGCGCTCCCTCGAGGGATATGTCTATGATTACCGTGGGTATGACGCGCTTTTCCCCACCTACCGGAGCCTGCGGGAGCGGTGCGGGATGGCCTGCTGCCGCCTGATGAACCCGGTGCTTCTGGAGGAGGACGCGTCTCATACATACCGCGCGTTTCTTGAGGAGAATCTGACCGATATCCTGCATGACATTTCTAAGATGCAGGATATGGACCGCCTGGCAGCACTTGCAGAGCTTGGATTGTTCACAGTGGCCAACATTGAGGAATGTCTGGATGTCTTTGCACAGACCGGCCGGACGAAATGCACCGGTTTTCTCCTGAATTATAAGAGGGAACATCTGGGAGAGAGCGATTTCGATTTTTCGTTGTAAGAAGAGTGCATTTATGGTATTATAAATGATAACGCCGCGTCAGGCGGCACGACAGATTTCACAGATTTTACATTTTCAGGAGGATTATCACATGTTTAAAACACCATCTGCCTGCATTGAGGCCAATCAGGACGCTGTAGCGAAAGTCGTATTGATGCCGGGAGACCCCCTGCGTGCAAAATATATCGCGGAGACCTATCTGGAGGATCCGGTTCTCTTTAACGATGTGAGAAATATGTTCGGGTACACCGGCACATATAAGGGAAGGAAAATTTCCGTCATGGGGAGCGGCATGGGGATTCCCTCCGCGGTTCTGTATTCTCATGAGCTCTACACGTTTTTCGGTGTGGAGTCGATCATCCGCGTGGGCTCCACCGGCGCGCTGCTGGACGACATGGAGTGCAAGGACATCGTGATCGCCATGGGCGCCTGCACGAACTCCAACATGGCGCACACCTACAATTTCCCAGGGACGCTGGCGCCAACCGCGAACTTTGACCTGCTCTACGACGCGGTAAATATCAGCAAGGACAGAGGAACCAAGATCAAGGTCGGAAACGTGTTCAGCACAGACCTGTTCTACAATGCACAGTCGGATGTGCCGACGAAGGCGCGGGATCTGGGCATGCTCTGCGTGGAGATGGAGACGGCCGGATTATATCTGGAGTCGCTGGCACAGGGCAAGAAGGCGCTCAGCATTCTCTCCGTGTCGGATCACTTCTTCAAGCCGGAGGCGCTGACTGCGCAGGAGATCCGCGAGTCCTTCAACGAGATGATGGAGATTGCACTGGAGACCGCGTGGAGGCATGCGGAGTAAGATATTTTGCGCATCGGAAGATTACGGAGAAAGGGACGGACGGTATGGGAAAAACAAATAATATTCTGGTAACCGGAAACGGATTTGATCTGTATCACGGCCTGAAAACCGGATATATGGATTTTGTCCGCTGTGTGGAGGATGCCTTTGCACAGGGGAATGAGGCGCGGACAGCCCTGCAGACGCGGCTGACGGAGCTCTGCAACCGGAACGGTTTTTTTCGCCATTTTCATTTCTCTGTGTCGGAGGATGCGACATGGGCGTACTTTGAGTCCGAGATGGACAATATCGTCTCGACGCTGGCTCATTTTCAGGATGTGATGGTGGAAAACCAGAAGGATCCGGAGTATGACCCGGCTTCCTACAATATCATCAACGGTCTGTTCTCCTACAATGACCTGCAGATTTTTAAACACTTCGTGCGGGTTTTTGAGCAGATCTACGATGATCCGTCCGGCGGCCTGTTTAAGCTGCGTCAGCAGTTTATCCTGCCAGAGCGGCGGCTGGATGTGCGCGCTCTGGTGAATGAGGTTCGGCGGGAACTGGATCTCTTTACCGAGGCGCTGGATCTGTATCTGACGGCCTGTGTGGGGACGGCGGATGCCGATCCGGAGTCGGGGAAAAGTCTGGACTTCGCGATTCGGTCTTCTCAGATCGCGGCGATTGCTCCGGATTATGTGATCAACTTAAATTATACGGACACGGCGGCTGCCTATGGGATTCCCGCGGGGCGTATTTTCTATGCGAAGGGGAGGGCAGGGAGCCGTCCGGTGAATCTGGTTCTCGGAAGCCCGGATACCGCACAGGAGCCGACGGACTGGATTTACCTGAAAAACTATTTTCAGAATCTGGTGAAAATGATCGGCCTGCCGGATCGGGCACAGATGCACCCGCAGGATGAAAACGGAGAATCCGTGCCGGTGACCGTTCACTATTTCGGCTATTCCTTCCCGGACGGGGACAGGGAGCTGATTTGTGAACTGGATGCCGCGGCAAAAAAGACTGTGGTCTATTATACGGACCGTGAGGATTACGCGCAGAAGGTGCTCCGCCTGATCTGCCTGTTCGGGAGAGAGGCGGTCACGGAGCGGATGTATAACGGCGCGCTTTTGTTCGAGCAGGTTGCCTGAGAGGGAGGGATGTGAGATGGATTTGCCGAGAGACCCGATCATGCTGCTCAGTGTGGTCAACACGCAGCTGCGCGACCGGTATCCCTCGCTCGCGGAGCTGGCCGCCGATCATGGGGTGAACGAGGCGGAAATCACGGAGAAGCTGCGCGGAGCGGGCTATGTTTATGATTCGGAGCAGAATCAATTCATATAGAAGTGAAAGGAGCCAAAGCGAATGGCTTTCAAGGAATACAGCCTGAATGATTTTACCGCGGTGCTGGCCTCGAAGGAGGCGGTGCCCGGCGGCGGCGGTGCGAGTGCTCTCGTGGGCGCGGTCGGCATCGCCCTCGGAAACATGGTCGGCTCCCTGACCGTGGGAAAGAAAACCTACGCGGATGTGGAGAAGGAGATGACGGCCCGGATGGAAGAGGCCGGGACACTGCAGGAGGAACTGCTGGCCTGCATGGATGCGGACGCGGAGGCGTTTCTGCCGCTGTCGAAGGCATACGGCATCCCGAAGGAGGATCCCTCCCGCCCGGCCGTCATGGAGGAAGCGTTGCGGACAGCCTGCGATGCACCGCTGGAGCTGATGCGGAAGCTCTGCCGTGCGGTAGAGCTCATGGAGGGATTCGCCGCGCAGGGCTCCAAAATCGCCATCTCCGACGCTGGAGTCGGTGCAGCCTGCTGCAAAGCGGCACTTCAGGGTGCGGCACTCAACATCTATATCAACACCAAATCCATGCAGGACCGGAGCTATGCGGCAGACCTTGAAAAACAGGCCGACGCCATGCTGGAAGAATACACGGGCCGCGCAGATCGGATCTACAACCTTGTTACCCAAAAGCTGAGGGGTTAAATATGGCAACACTTTTGAAGGGCGCCCCCGTGGCCGCCTCCCTGAATGAAAAGACAAAGCAGAAGACAGAGGCACTTGCAGCCGCCGGCATCACGCCCACCCTTGCGATTTTGCGCGTGGGAGAGCGCTCCGAGGATGTTGCCTACGAGCGCGGCGCCGTGAAGCGGTGCGCTTCCGTCGGCGTGGCGGTTCGCAGGGTGATTTTCCCGGACGATGTGGACAGCGGCACCTTTTTCGACGCGCTGCAGGCGTTAAACGAGGATGAGAGTGTCCACGGTATCCTGATGTTCTGCCCGCTGCCCGCCCAGTTGGATGAGCGGAGGGCGCGGCAGATGGTAAGCCCGGCCAAGGATGCGGACGGATGTACGGATGCCTCGCTGACCGGCGTGTTTACGAACACGGAGGTCGGTTTCCCGCCCTGCACGGCACAGGCGGCGATGGAGATCCTTCATTATTACGGCATCGACTGTGCGGGAAAACGCGCGGCGGTCATCGGCCGCTCCCTCGTGGTGGGACGTCCGGTGTCCATGATGCTGCTGCACGAGAATGCAACGGTGACCATCTGCCACACGAAAACGGCGGATGTCCCGGCCATCGCCCAGCAGGCGGATATTCTCATCGCCTGTTCCGGACAGCTGGAGAGTGTCACGGCGGATTATGTGAGCGCCGGACAGGTGGTCGTCGATGTGGGCATCGGGTGGAGCGAGAAAAAGGGAAAGCTCTGCGGAGATGTGGCATTTGACGAGGTGGAGCCCCTTGTCGGGGCGGTGAGTCCGGTTCCGGGAGGCGTCGGCGCAGTGACGACCAGCGTGCTCGCACTGCATGTCGCGGAGGCGGCCGCCGGACGGAAAGGTGAACAGCGATGACGAAGTATCGGACCGCGATCTGCCAGATGGATTCCGGGGATGACAAACCAGAAAACCTGAAAATGGCGGAAGCCATGATCGACGAGGCGGCAGCCCACGGCGCGGAGCTCCTGGTGTTTCCGGAGACGGTAAACTATATGGGCCGCCATCCATGGGAGCAGGCGGAGCCGATTCCAGGGGAGACAACCGGTTTTTTTGCGCGAAAGGCGCGGGAAAAGCAGGTGTGGATCGTGACCGGAAGCTTTCCGGAGCGCGTGGAGGGGCAGAACCCGAAAAATACGCTGGCGCTGATCGATCCGCAGGGAAATATCCGCTGTACATACAGTAAGCTGCACATGTTTGATGTGGAGATTCCGGGTCGGAAGCCCTATCGGGAATCCGCTCTGAATACGGCCGGGGAGGAGATCGTTCTGGCCGACACTGAGCTTGGCTGTCTGGGGTTTGCCATCTGTTACGATCTGCGCTTCGGCGAGATGTTCCGTTTGATGGCGCTGGGAGGCGCGAAGGTGATTTTCCTGCCCTCCAGCTTTACCAGAGAGACCGGGCAGGCGCACTGGGAGGCACTGATCCGGGCGAGAGCCATTGAGAACGGCGTTTACATCGTGGCCGCGAACCAGACGGGCGAGAAATATAACATGAACGCTTACGGGAATTCGATGATCGTGGACCCGTGGGGCAGGATTCTCGCGCGGGCGGGCGACGAGCCGTGCTGCATCTATGCCGGGATTGATCCCGGATATGCCGATGAGGTTCGCATGCAGATCCCGTCGCTGAAAAACCGCCGGACAGACATATACGAATGTACAGGGAATCTGATACGAAAGTGAGGACATAAGTATGAGTACACAACAAAAGACGCCGGGTGCCGGACAGGACTTCACCCTGCTCGCACCGACACTTGAGAAATACGCTTCGGTGCCGGGCAGCCTGATCACGATCCTGCAGCAGGCGCAGAATATTTACGGATATCTGTCACAGGAAGCCATCGAGTACATATCGGCGAGAACCGGCATCAGCCAGGCGCGGATCTACGGCGTGGCGACATTTTACGCACAGTTTCGTCTGACGCCCGTCGGGAAATATCTCATTATGATGTGCAAGGGGACGGCCTGCCATGTCAACGGCGCCGACCGGGTGCAGGAGGCGGTCAGCGAGTACCTCGGCATCGCGGACGGCGAGACCACGGAGGACGGGATTTTCACCTTGAACAATGTGGCATGTCTTGGCTGCTGTTCTCTGGCTCCCGTCATGATGGTAAAGAGTGCGGACGGGGAGGAGACCTACGGAAATCTGACCAAGGATTCCGTGGTTAAAATTCTGGATGAGATCCGTTCCAGAGGAGGTGCCGGCATGAAGGTCGTGATCGGACAGGGAAGCTGCGGCATTGCCAGCGGCGCGAAAAAGACGGAGGCGGAGTTTGCGAAGCAGATCGCGGAACGCGGCCTCACGAATGTTGTGTTGGATAAGACGGGGTGCATCGGTACCTGTTATCTGGAGCCGATCGTCGATGTCTACGGGGACGACGGCGCACTTGCGGCGCGGTATGTGAAGGTACAGCCCGCCAACGTTTCGTCGATCGTGGAAAAGCATCTGATCGGCGGCGAGGTTGACACGGAGAACGCCATTTCCGCGGAGGATGCGGCGATTCTCGCAGGTCAGAACCGGATCGTTCTGAAAAACTGCGGCCTGATTAACCCGGAGCGGATTGAGGAGTATATCGAGGAGGACGGCTACGAGGCCGCCCGGAAGGTTTTGACAGAGATGACGCCGACGGAGGTCATCGAGGAGATCAAGGTCTCCGGCCTGCGCGGCCGCGGCGGCGCGGGATTCCCGACCTGGTTTAAGTGGAACGCGGCGCGGCAGAGCGAGGGGAAAGAAAAGTACATCGTCTGCAACGCCGACGAGGGCGATCCGGGCGCCTTTATGGACCGGAGCGTTCTGGAGGGCGATCCGAATGCGGTGCTGGAGGGCATGATCATCGGCGGCTACGCCATGGGCGCCTGCGAGGGCGTGATCTATGTCCGCGCGGAGTATCCGCTGGCCATCGAGCGTCTGGAGATCGCGCTGGGACAGGCGAGGGAGCGGGGCTTCCTCGGAAAGAAGATTTTCGGCACGGACTGGGATTTTGACATCCGCATCAAGGCCGGCGCCGGTGCATTTGTCTGCGGCGAGGAGACAGCGCTCATCGCATCGCTGGAAGGCGAGCGCGGCATGCCGCGGCTGAAACCGCCCTTCCCGGCACAGAAGGGATACTGGCAGAAGCCGACGAATATCAACAATGTCGAGACCTACGCAAACGTGGCGTGGATCATCCGGAACGGCGGAGAAGCGTTTGCCGCCTACGGAACGGACCAGAGCAACGGCACAAAGGTCTTTGCGCTGGCAGGAAAAATTAAGAAGGGCGGGCTGGTGGAGGTTCCCATGGGTCTGACGCTGAAGGATGTCATCTACAAGACCGGCGGCGGCATCAAGAATGACCGGCCGTTCAAGGCAGTGCAGATGGGCGGCCCCTCCGGCGGATGTATCCCGGCGTCCCTGATCGACACACCGGTCTCCTACGAGCACATCAACAAGACGGGCGCTATCGTCGGGTCCGGCGGCATGATCGTCATGGACGAGGACACCTGCATGGTGGACATGGCCCGGTATTTCCTTGACTTCACGCGGAAAGAGTCCTGCGGAAAGTGCAACTACTGCCGTCTGGGCACGAAGCGGATGCTGGAGATCCTGGAGCGCATCACGAACGGCGAGGGGCGCGACGGCGACATTGAGCTTCTGGAGGAGCTGGCGAACAAGGTGCGTGACGGCGCGATGTGCGGCCTCGGACAGACGGCCCCCAATCCAGTGCTGACGACGCTGCGCTATTTCCGGAACGAGTATGAGGATCATATTTACAACCATAAATGTACGGCGAAATCATGCAAAGCCCTGATCTCGTATCACATCACCGACAAGTGCGTGGGCTGCACGCTCTGCGCGAGACAATGTCCGGTGGATGCGATCAGCGGAACCGTGAAGAATCAGCACACGATCGACCCGGCAAAGTGTATCAAGTGCGGCAAATGTATGGAAAACTGCCGCTTCGGCGCGATCGAGAAACAGTAGGAGGGGCAGGCCATGGTAAAACAGTACAGAATCAATATTGACGGAAAAGAAGTGACTGCGCTGCCGGGTCAGACGATCCTGCAGGTGGCGCGTGAGAATGATATTTACATACCGACGCTCTGCTATGATGAGCGGATGGAGATCTACGGCGCATGCGGCCTGTGCATGGTGGAGGTGGAGGGCAATCCGAAGCTCTTAAAATCCTGTGCCACCGAGGTCGCGCCCGACATGATCATCCACACAAAGAGTGCGCGCATCGAGGAGTCCCGGAAGACGAATCTGGAGCTGTTGCTCTCCAACCATGTGGGAGACTGCCGCCCGCCCTGCGCGAAGGCATGTCCGGCAGAGACTGACTGCCAGGGCTACACGGGACTGATCGCCGAGGGGCGTTATCGGGAGGCGCTGGAATTAATTAAAGAAAAAATTCCGCTTCCGGCATCGATCGGGCGTGTCTGCCCGCATCCCTGTGAGGAAAAATGCCGGCGCGGACTGGTCGATGAGCCCATCTCCATCGCGAACCTGAAGCGGTTTGCCGCGGATGCGGACCGGATAGGTGAGTCCTATCTTCCGGATTGCGAGGAGGACACCGGGAAAAAAGTGGCCATCATCGGCGGCGGCCCTTACGGCCTGTCCATGGCCTATTTCCTGCGGCAGAAGGGACATGCCGTCACGATTTTCGAGGCGATGCCCTACGCAGGCGGCATGCTCCGCTACGGCATTCCGGAGTACCGTCTTCCCAAGGAGATTCTGGAGGAGGAAGTGCAGCTGATCCGGGATCTGGGTGTGGAGATCCGCACGAACACAAAGGTGGGCCGGGATGTCAGCTTTGACTCCATCCGGAAAAATTACGATGCGGTCTGCCTCGGCATCGGCGCGTGGAAATCGACCGGCGTCCGCTGCGAGGGGGAGGATACCCCCGGTGTGATCGGCGGCATCGATTTCCTCGGAAAGATCGAGCGCAACGAGCCCTTCGAGATGGGGAAACGGGTGGCGATCGTCGGCGGCGGAAACACCGCGATGGACGCCTGCCGAAGCGCGGTCCGTCTCGGAGCGGAGAAAGTATACAATGTGTACCGCCGCACGAAGGACGAGATGCCGGCGGACATGGTGGAGATCGAGGAAGCCGAGGAGGAGGGCGTGATCTTTAAGAATCTGACGAACCCTCTGAAGATTCACGCGGGCGCGGACGGCCGTGTGGCCTCCATGACCCTGCAGGTGATGGAGCTGGGCGAGCCGGATGCC
The DNA here is from genome assembly GCA_021205085.1 of Clostridiales bacterium. Classification (GTDB taxonomy): domain Bacteria; phylum Bacillota; class Clostridia; order Lachnospirales; family Lachnospiraceae; genus Eubacterium_I. The sequence goes on from JAJPYF010000113.1 coordinate 10,139, forward strand.
AGCGGCAGACGTTCCCCGAAGCCTGTTGAGGGATGCACCGAAGAGCTTGATGTGGATATGGTCATCCTTGCGATCGGCCAGGCGGTGGATCCGGAGGGCATCACCGGCGTGGAGTTTACGCGCAAGAACGGCATCGTCTACGATAAGACGACGTTTATGACGAAGCTTCCGGGCGTTTTCGCGGGCGGCGACTGCGGCAATGACAAAATTTCCATCGCTGTGGAGTCCATCGCGGACGCGAAAAAGGGCAGCGCGGTAGTGGATTCCTATCTGGCGGGCAAGACCGTCGCCTATCGGCCGGAGTACACCGTAGAGCGGACGGACATCACGGAGAAAACGTTCGAGGACCGTGAACGGCAGTGCCGCCCGAAGCCGGAGCAGCTCTCCCCCGAGGCGCGGAAGGATAATTTTGTCGAGGTCGTGAAGGGCTATACCGAGGAGCAGGCGAGAGCGGACGCCTCCCGCTGCCTGGAGTGCGGCTGCCATGATTATTATGAGTGTAAGCTGGTGGCTCTCGCCAACCAGTATGAGGTAAAGCCGGACCGCATCGCCGGTGAGGTCAAAAAGACCGAGTTTGAGGATCCGCATCCGTTTATCGAGCGCGATCCGAATAAGTGCATTCTCTGCGGACTCTGCGTCCGCGCCTGTGAGGAGGTCATGGGCGTCGGCGCGCTGGGATTTGTGGACCGCGGCTTTGATACGGTCGTGCTTCCGGCCATGGGCAAGCACCTGGAGGAGACCGGATGTATCTCCTGCGGACAGTGCGTCAGCGTCTGCCCGACCGGGGCGTTGCAGGAGCACCTGCCGATGAAAAAACAGATTCCGCTCCAGACGGAGGAGACCGATACGATCTGCGGGTTCTGCTCCATGGGCTGCGCGCAGAAGACGATGACCTGCGGCACGCTCGCGGTCAAGGCAAACCCGGATCCGGAGGGTCCGGTGAATGAGGGCGTGCTCTGCATCGGCGGAAAGTTCGGATTCTCTTCCGCGCTGAAGGAGGAGAACCGCCTCTACACGCCGATGGAGAGAAAGACGGCGGAGACCTTTGTCCCCACGAATTATCACGATGCCCTGATGCTCACGGCAAAGTCGATGGAGTCGGCCGCGAGAAGATACGGCAGCGATGCCGTTGCGATCGCCGTCTCCGACCGCTTTACCAACGAGGAAGCCTATGTGGCGAAAAAAGTGGCGGATGCTCTGGGCGCGAAGATATTCAGCTTCAACAACCGCGCCTGCGGCATGGAGCCGGTTCTCGGCCTGAACGCCTCCCCGAACACGCTGGCGGAGCTGATGCGCACGGAAGCGATTTTGGCGGTCGGCTTTGACGCACCGGCCAATCAGGTGATGCGTGTGAAGCTGATGAACGCGGCGAAAGCCGGTGCGAAGGTGGTTCTCATCAATCCGGCCGGGTATGAGCAGGATCACATGAGCTTTGTGACAAAGGCAGTCTACACGAACAATACGTTGGATTTCCTGCGTCAGATCGCGAAGGCCGTGGCGGACAAAACGGCGGCAGACGCCTGTGAAAAAGCCGGAATCGGCGGGTACGCAGAGTTTGCGGCATCTCTGGATGCAGTGACGGTCTCCGACGAGGCGGCGCAGATCGCGTCTCTGTACCAGGGTGCGAAGAAAGCCATGATCGTCTTCCAGCAGAATGTTGTTTCGGTATCCTGCGCTGCGCTGCTTGCGGACATCGCGCTGCTTGCCGGACACATCGGCGGCCCGCGGAACGGCATCGTGATGGTGAAATCCAAAAACAACAGCCAGGGTCTGGCACAGCTCGGCATCACAGCCGGTGCGGAGGCGATGGAGGGCGTGAAAGCGCTGTTGATTCTGGGCGAGAATCCGCCGAAAGAGCTGGTAAAGGATGTAGAATTCCTTGCGGTCAGCGACACACACCGGACGCCGGTTGCGGATTGCGCCGATGTCATCCTGCCGGGGACGGCTCCCATCCATGCGGAGGGAACTTACCTCAATACCGAACGCCGTTTCCAGGCGACAAACGCCGCACTGGAGCCGGAGGTACTCTTCAACAACTGGCAGCTTCTCGCTGAACTTGCAGAGACGCTGGAGAACACCCTCCCCTACGATTCAGAGGACGACATCGTCCGGGAGATGACCGGCAGCCTGCTCTGGTACCGGGAGGCATCCGAGGGCGAGATCATCGGAGATGTGCTGCAGCCGACACGGCGGACACTCGTACCGGTACAGGACGATGCATTCGTCGATCCGATGCCGAATTTAGATTATCTGAAGGCTATCATTAAATAAGTGATTTTATGAAATTGTTTGAAAGCGAACACCGCTGCCTGACATATGACAGGCAGCGGTGTATTTTTTTGCTCTTTTGGAATAAAAAATCAACAATAAAATATCTGAAATTTCCGATCCGGAAACGATATATTTTTGACAGCAAAGTCGAAAAATAGTACATAATATAAAAAACGAAGGATAGGGGGCATCAGATATGATGA
>JAJPYF010000106.1:0-1403 GCA_021205085.1 Clostridiales bacterium
CAATGTACCCCCTTCTCCCGAACCGACAATTTACGCAAAACTATTACCATTAATTTGATAATAATATCCCACATCACCAGTTGCATAATATTCACTTATATAAGCAATCTTTACATTGCCAAAGTCCAAAACGCCACCAGTAGTCCAATACGCATCCTCTTCCCTAAGAATCATAACCCCAGTACCTGTTACAAGATAAAATGTTCCATAATATCCGCCCTCTACTTCATTCACTTCTCCGCAAAAAGCAATCGCTTCATATACTCCATCATAATCAAAATCATCATAGATAAAATTCAAGATTTCTTCATCCGTATATGTTGATAAAATCTCTCTTAACTGAGCCTCATTAACTGTCACCGTTTCATTCTCATTTATCTCATCTGTGTCTTTCTCTGACACACTCATCTCAATTCCCAGTCGATTACGCAAAGTTTCAAGCGTTGTATCCAGTTCCGTAAGTGTATTCTCAAGGCATTCTGCCTCATCCAGCAATGAATACCATATGCGCTCCCCGTTATAAATCCATTCTTCTTCTATTTCAATATATTCACTTTCATCTACCGCAGATTCATCCACATAATAAACCAAGCCATCTCCATACCCAGCTTCAAATGACTTTACCTGTGTAAAAGCATTGTCTTGATAACCATAAATATACAGTTTTTCTGCCAGATCTTCAGCATACCCCTGCACCAGATAATAACCGCTGTCCAGAACAGTCAGCTCTATAGCTTCCAAAACAAATCCTCCACCGCCGGAAACAACAGATGTCCCTTCAAACACATTGCTCATTTTATTATCGCGATACTCCCACACTTCGACAACATAATCCATATCGTTATCTGTATCCGCATATGCAAGCAATAATTCTTCTTTTCCATCCTGATCAAAATCAAGTAGTTCTGCAAATACCAACCCAGACAATTCATAGAATCCTGCATATTCGTAATCGGAGGAAACTTCAATAACTCCTTCTCCATAATCCTCCTGATATTCCATCAATTTATTGTAATACGACCAGTTCAGCCCATAGAAATCCCAAAGTCCCTTTATTTCAGCAATGTCTTCTTCATCTTCTTCTCCATCCAGCATATTGGTAATTTCATTCGCCGCTTCATCTATTAGACTCGTATCTCCCTCCGTTCCATAGTAATTAATGATATCTATGTATGCATCCGTAGAATCTTCCAATAATTCTCCTGTCTCCTGAAATTCTCCCACAATCACATTCCGTACAGTCTCATAGGTCTTCGTTGCAGATTCCGTGTCATCCATGCCAAAATAAGCATTCGCCAGCATCTGATATGGCTCCACCACCTTAGGATCAATCTCAATCGCTTTTGTTAATTCCTCAATGGCCTGTTCATAATCTTCTGTTTCCAAATATTTTTCACCGTTCT
>JAJPYF010000106.1:1413-2583 GCA_021205085.1 Clostridiales bacterium
CTCAATATATGTCTGGTATTGTTTTGCTTCTCTCCCATTCAACACAATGAAAACTGCTGCCGCTGCTACCACCAACAGAACAACAATTACCAACAAAAGAGCAATTTTCTTCTTCCCAGAACTACTCCGACCGTCAAACTCATTCTTATCATGATTTCTTTCTTCGCCTAAAATCATGCCCTTTTTTCTAGACTTATGCTCAACCGACGCCATAACCAAAAGTTCTGCTCCGCACTTCGAACAGAATTTTGCCCCATCCTTATTCTGATTCCCACAATTATTACACAACATAATTCTCAATCGCTCCTTATTTTCGAAATATAATCTATTTCTTGTTGCTTAATAGAAATCAATCCAACAATGCACAATACCCCTTTTCTGCCACACAACATATTTTTTGTTGCATCTTCATTCGTCACGCAAGCACAAACATATTTTTTCTGTCTTTCAAGAAAATCCTTGTTCCCCGTGGCAAATAATATTTCCGCCCCATGCCAAGCGGCTGCCCACTCTCCAAAAATACGCAAACTCGATCTTTTGGCATGATGCAATATTCCCCATACTCAGATATATAATAAAGGCTTGCCAGAACACCTACCGTCTCCACCTTAGAAATGTATAGCATTTCATTTTCATGAACAAAATACACCTGCTCTTTATCCTGAAGCGGATACACTTTTCCCAAATAAATTTCGTCTGTTCCCTTGATAGCCCCGCCAAACTCTCCCTGCTCGTTTTTGTATCCTGTTCTTTCCGATGGCAACACCACTGGTTCTTGGACTTCATCAAAAACAGAATCGTACTCTACCTTCCCCACAAGCTTTTGATAGGGCATTTCAGCTTCTATTGACTCTTTCACCTTTTTATCATCATATGTCTTTCTTTGTTTCTCCTCATATTTTCGCTGATCTGGCAGAAGAATGCAGATGACAGACATCACCACAATAACGATATATAGGACACCCCATAGATACAGTGCTTCTTTGTCTAAGGTAAATCTCTCTTTGTTAAGGATCTGTCCCAAACTGCGGAGCATCTGTCCTGACATCCATACAGAAAAAACATTCCAATATTATCGAGAACAGCCCAGACAACCGCTATATAATACGGCTTTTTGCAAATGGCGCACCCTATCGGCCAGTTTTGCGGAGCAAAACGGCCGCGTTGCGA
>JAJPYF010000002.1 GCA_021205085.1 Clostridiales bacterium
CGGCTGGGGCGAGGAGTTCGTCAACATGTGCAATTCCATGGCCGGTATCGGCGGATGGATCGGTGTGGCGGCGGCCATCGTTTTCAGTATCATGACAGCGAAGAAGGGCAGCCGGTTTATGGCACTGTTCGGAAATATCATCACCGGCGTTCTTTGCCTGGTCATGGCGTTTACCGAATCCCAGCCGGTGTTTTTCCTGATGGTTATCTGCCTGACATTTGTGGGCGGAAACATTCAGTTGAACTGCGTACCGAACAACATTATGAACGTATGGTTCCCGAAAAAGAAGGGTCTGGCGCTGGGCTGGGCTTCCATGGGTCTGCCGATCTGTACCGCGACGATCATCGTGATCTTCTCCGCGATCGGCAATCCGCGCACCGCGTATATTATGTTGGGCATCGTTTGCTTTGTATTTGGTATTGTCTCTCTGTTCTGGGCAAAGAACACGCCGGAGGAGGTTGGCTGCACACCGGATAACGAGCCGGTTGACCTGGAGGCGGCAAAGGCTCTGATGGCGAAGCAGGAAGCCGCGGCAAAGGATATGACGCTCGGCGTGATCGCAAAGGACAAGAACACATGGCTCATCGGAATCGGACACGGCCTGCTGTGGATGACCACGATCGGCCTGGTCTCGAACTTTGTGACGAAGATGGTTATGACCGGTATTGATTCCAACTTTGCGGTTATGATGCTGACCGTGGCTGCCGTGATCGGTATTGTCGGTTCCTACATCTGGGGCTGGTTGGATCAGAAGTTCTCCACCAAAATCGCGTCCATCATTTACGGCTGCTGGTATCTGATCGCGCTGCTGATCATGATCTTCCAGAACGGATCGATGGCGCTGGTTGTACTGGCTGCGATTTTTGTCGGTTTCGGCATCGGCGGCATCGGAAACCTGATCCCGTCCATCATCGGCACCTGCTTCGGCCGTTTCGGCTTCATTCAGGCGAACCGTCTGATCGCGCCGATCAACACGGCGGTTCGTTCCACGGCTCTGATTATCATCGGTGCGGTTGGCGTTGCAAACCTGAATACAGCGTACATGATTTTCTTTGCCGGTTCTGTGATCGCGATTATCATGATCTGCTTTATCAAGCCGGATGAGAAAAAGATTAAATTCAATTGAGAAACAAGAGTGAAGTGAAAAATAAAGCGAAAGCCGTGCGGGACATAAATCCTGCACGGCTTTTTGTTGAGTTCTGATTTTAAATCCGAGCATCCTGCGTTGAATCCCGACCCCAGACGTTACTCCTACAGTTAGCTCATCCCAGGCACCCTCACGGCACACAGGAGATCCTGCTTAGGGCTGCTCCATTCCTGACCTGACCCGGTTCACAGGTTCCTGTTGCGCGAGACCCGGAAATCCACGCCACTTACAGAAGGCAGCTCTACGATCGAAAACCCGCGGCAGGATATCACCCCAACTATAGCGGATTGATGGTACAGGGCGCCGCTGCTGCCCCGGCTGCTCGGAGTCTTCAGTATACCATTGCCGCGGCTTTTATGTCAAGCATCTGTAAAAAACGAAAAAATGCCCGGAAATCACGGCCCATAACTTGTAAAACCCTATTGAATTTGCTAAAATCTTGAGAGTGGGTAACGATATATCCCGCAGAATGTGAAAGATGAAGGAGGAAGCTCGCATGAAAAGAATCGGTATGCTGACCAGCGGCGGGGATTGCCAGGCTTTAAATGCGGCAATGCGCGGCGTGGTGAAGGGGCTTTCCACCGGCGGTGATGAGCTGGAAATTTACGGATTTTACGATGGATACAGAGGACTGATTTACAGTGATTACAGATATCTGACAGCCCGGGATTTCTCCGGCATCCTGACCAAGGGCGGGACAATCCTCGGCACATCGCGGCAGCCGTTTAAGGAGATGCGGATACCGGACGAGAACGGTCTGGACAAGGTGGAAGCGATGAAACATACCTATCACAAGCTGAATCTGGACTGTCTGGTGATTCTCGGCGGAAACGGGACGCAGAAGACGGCCAACCTGCTCCGGGAGGAGGGACTGAATGTCCTGCATCTGCCGAAGACGATCGATAATGATATCTGGGGGACGGACATTACGTTCGGATTCCAGAGCGCGCTGAATATTGCGACGAATACCATTGACTGTATTCATACCACGGCAGCTTCCCATAACCGGGTGTTTATCGTGGAGGTCATGGGACACAAGGTGGGCTGGCTTCCGCTCCACGCAGGGATTGCGGGCGGCGCCGACATTATCCTGATTCCGGAAATCCCGTATAAGATTGATAAGATTGTGGAAGCGGTAGACCGCAGGACGCGTCAGGGCAAGGGCTTTACGATTCTGGCGGTTGCGGAGGGCGCGATCTCCGTGGAGAACGCAAAGCTTTCCAAGAAAGAGTTTAAGGAGATGGTGCAGAGTGTGAAATACCCCTCTGTCTCCTACGAGGTGGCGGATAAGATCGGGCAGATGACCGGCCGCGAGGTGCGCGTGACGGTGCCCGGACATATGCAGCGCGGCGGCAGTCCCTGCGCGTTCGACCGGGTGCTCTGCACGCAGCTGGGCGCGGCGGCGGCGCAGGCCATTGAAGACAGGGATTTCGGATACATGATCGGGATGGTAAACGGGCAGACGACGCGGGTTCCCTTAAGTGAGGCGGCCGGAAAGTTAAAGACCGTGGATCCGGATTGTCAGCTGGTTCAGGAGGCCAAAAAAGTAGGTATTTGTTTCGGAGACTAACAGGCGTTTCGGAAAGTGAGGAGCCGAAGATGTCATATACGGCTTTATACAGAAAGTACCGGCCGGAGGATTTCACCGATGTCCGGGGGCAGGACCACATTGTCAAAACGTTAAAAAATCAGATCAAAGCCGACCGGGTCGGCCATGCGTACCTGTTTTGCGGCACACGCGGTACGGGGAAGACGACGGTGGCGAAAATTTTCGCCAAGGCGGTCAACTGCGAGCACCCGGTGGACGGCAATCCCTGTGGGGAATGCGCCATGTGCCGGGCGATTCAGAACGGCACTTCCATGAATGTCATTGAGATCGATGCGGCTTCCAACAACGGCGTGGACGATATCCGGCAGATTCGGGAGGAGGTTGCCTACTCTCCCACGGAGGGTCGGTATAAGGTCTATATCATCGATGAGGTTCACATGCTCTCGGGTCCGGCGTTTAACGCGTTTTTAAAGACGTTGGAGGAGCCGCCGGCCTATGTGATCTTTTTGCTGGCGACGACAGAGGTTCACAAGATTCCGGTTACGATTCTGTCCCGCTGCCAGCGGTATGATTTCCGGCGGATTACCATTGACACGATTGCGGACCGGCTGCGTGAGCTGCTGGACCGGGAAGGCGTTGAGGCAGAGGACGCCGCGGTCCGTTATGTGGCCAGAGCGGCGGACGGGTCCATGCGGGATGCGTTGAGCCTGATGGAGCAGTGTATCGCGTTTTATCTCGGAGAAACGCTCACCTACGACCATGTGCTGGAGGTGCTCGGCGCGGTGGACACGGAGGTGTTCAGCCGGCTGCTGCGGGCGATTTACGCGAAGGATGTGACGGCCTCTATCCATATTCTGGAGGAGATGATCATACAGGGCAGGGAGCCGGGACAGTTTGTGACCGACTTTACATGGTATCTGCGGAATCTGCTTTTGGTGAAGTGCACGGACCGGCTGGAGGATGTTCTGGATATGTCCAGTGAGAATCTGGCGCTTCTGAAGGAAGAGGCGGATATGATCGAAAATGAGGTGATCATGCGGTATATCCGGCAGTTTTCGGAGCTGTCTGCACAGCTGCGCTATGCTACGCAGAAGAGGGTTCTCATAGAGATTGCTTTTATCAGGCTGTGCCGTCCGTCGATGGAGAGCGGGCAGGACGCGCTGGCGGACCGGGTCGCCTATCTGGAACAGCAGATGGAAAAGGGAGTGATTCCCGCGGCGGGCGCAGCGGGGACGGCAGGAGCAGCGCCCGGCTTGGATTCCGCTTCGGCAAAAAGGACGGCGCCGCCGAAACCGACGATGCCGAAGGCGATTCCGGAGGATGTAAAACAGGTGGTGAAGCAGTGGCGCGCGATCATCGCGGAGATGGGCGGTCGGGCGCATGTTCATCTGGGGAAAGCGAAGCTCAGTCTGGGCGGAGATAACCGGCTGATGCTTGTGTTTGACGATGAGATGGATTACAATTATGCGGCGGATGAGACGCATAAGCAGGAAATTACGGATCAGATTTCGAGACGGATCGGCAAGGAGATCTCCATTCACGTTCAGAAAAATGAGAGCGGGAAGCCGGCCGGGGAGGTCTATCCCGATTTGGAACAGATCATACACATGGAAATAGAGATAGAGGACATTTGAAAGGAGCGACAGCAATGGCAAAGGGAAAAGGCGGTTATCCGGGCGGCATGCCGGGCAACATGAACAACCTGATGAAGCAGGCGCAGCGGATGCAGCGCCAGATGGAAGAGGCGACAAAGGAGCTGGAGGAGAAGGAAGTAACGGCGACTGCCGGAGGAGGAGCCGTCGAGGTGACGGTGTCCGGCAAAAAAGAGGTCGTGAAGGTGAAACTGGCCGAGGAGGTCGTAGATCCGGATGATATTGAGATGCTGGAGGATCTGATCATGGCGGCGGTCAATGAGGCGCTGCGTCAGATGGAGGATCTCTCGCAGGAGTCCATGAACAAGATCACCGGAGGATTAGGCGGAGGATTTCCATTCTGATGGATTACTATAGCAAACAGATCAGCGAGCTGATCGAGGAGCTGTCGTCGCTTCCGGGTATCGGCAGCAAGACGGCTCAGCGGCTGGCGTTTCATATTTTAAACATGCCGGCAGACCGCGTGGAGCATCTGGCGGATACGCTGGTGAATGCGCGGCACAATGTCCGGTACTGTAAAACCTGCTGTACACTGACCGATGCGCAGGAGTGTCCGATCTGCCGGAATCCGGCGCGTGACCATCAGACGATCATGGTTGTGGAGAACACCCGTGATCTGGCGGCCTATGAGAAAACCGGGAAGTACGAGGGGGTTTATCATGTCCTTCACGGCGCGATCTCGCCCATGCTGGGGATCGGACCGTCTGATATCCGGCTCAAGGAGCTGATCCAGCGGCTGGAGGGGGATGTAAAAGAGGTGATCATCGCCACGAATTCCAGTCTGGAGGGAGAGACCACGGCGATGTACATCAGCAAGCTGATCAAGCCCACGGGCATCCGGGTCTCGCGCATTGCTAGCGGAGTGCCGGTCGGAGGCGATCTGGAATATATCGATGAAGTCACCCTGCTCCGCGCTTTGGAGGGCAGAGTTGATTTATAACGTGAGAAATAAGGGAGGAAGACCATGACAAAAACAGAGCTTGAGAAAGTCGCTGTAGAGGTGCGGAAGGGGATTGTCACTGCGGTACACAGTGCGAAGTCCGGCCATCCGGGAGGATCCTTGTCGGCGGCGGATATTTTTACGTATCTTTATTTTGCGGAGATGAATATCGATCCGGCGGATCCGAAAAAGGCGGACCGCGACCGTTTTGTCCTCTCCAAAGGACATACTGCGCCGGGACTTTATTCCGTGCTGGCACAGCGGGGCTATTTCCCGAAGGAGGAGCTTAAGAACCTGCGGCACGTCGGTTCTTATCTCCAGGGGCATCCGGACATGAAGCACATTCCGGGCGTGGATATGTCCAGCGGTTCCCTCGGACAGGGTTTTTCCGCTGCCGTGGGCATGGCTCTTGCCGGAAAGATGGACGGAAAGAATTATCGGGTGTATGCCCTCGCCGGTGACGGTGAGATTCAGGAGGGGCAGATCTGGGAGGCGGCCATGTTTGCCGGCCACCGCAAGCTGGACAACCTTGTACTGATCGTGGATAACAACGGTCTTCAGATCGACGGGCGGATTGACGATGTCTGCTCCCCGTACCCGATCGATGAGAAGCTGGAGGCGTTTCAGTTCCATGTAATCCGGATTAACGGAAATGATTTCGATGAGATCGCGGCGGCCTTCCGGGAAGCGCGGGAGACAAAGGGACAGCCCACCGCCATCGTTGCAAGGACGGTAAAAGGAAAGGGCGTTTCCTATATGGAGGATCAGGCGGGATGGCACGGCAAGGCTCCGAATGATGAGGAGTATGCGATCGCCATGAAAGAATTGGAGAAAGCGGGGGAAGAGATATGCCGGAAGTAAAAAAGATTGCGACGAGAGAAAGCTACGGGAACGCGCTGGCGGAACTCGGAAAAGAATATGATAATCTGGTCGTTCTGGACGCGGATCTGGCCGGTGCGACGAAGACCGGCGTTTTCAAAAAAGCATTTCCGGATCGTCACATCGACTGTGGGATTGCGGAGGCGAATATGATGGGCATCGCAGCCGGACTGGCTACCTGCGGGAAGGTTCCCTTCGCAAGTTCGTTTGCCATGTTTACGGCAGGGCGTGCGTTCGAGCAGGTGCGCAATTCCATCGGATATCCCCATCTGAATGTCAAGATCGGCGCGACGCACGCGGGCATTTCGGTTGGCGAGGACGGCGCGACCCACCAGTGTAATGAGGATCTGGCGCTGATGCGCGTGATTCCCGGCATGGTGGTCATCAATCCGTGCGACGATGTGGAGGCGCGGGCGGCGGTCCGTGCGGCGTATGAGTATGTGGGTCCGGTTTATCTGCGCTTCGGTCGGCTTGCGGTTCCGGTGATCAACGATGAGGAAACGTACCGTTTTGAGATCGGAAAGGGTGTCACACTCCGGCAGGGCAAGAGCGTCACGATCATTGCGACGGGACTCTGTGTCAGCGAATCTCTGGAAGCGGCGAAGCTTCTGGAGGCGGACGGCATCGACGCGGAGGTCATCAATATCCATACGATCAAGCCGTTGGATGAGGAGCTGGTTCTCGCTTCCGCGGCGAAGACCGGCAAGGTGGTTACGGTAGAAGAACACTCTGTGATCGGCGGGCTGGGAAGCGCGGTCTGCGATCTTCTCAGCGAGAAGGCGCCAACGAGAGTGATGAAGATCGGCATCAACGACCAGTTCGGCGAGTCCGGCCCGGCGGCGGCACTGATCCGGAAATATGGTCTGGATGCGGAAAGTATCTACAAAAAAGTCAGGGCTTTTGCATAAGAGTCCACAATCAGACAGGAGAACAGGCCCGTGGCGGCAACGCCATGGGCCTTTTTGCCGTGTCCGGGCGGAATTTGCGATTTCTTCCGGCATAAAATGGCAAAATGTGCATACGGTCCTGTGGTACGATCTGGAAAATTATGGATTCCGGGAATCGCAGAACAGGAGTGTGTGACAATATGGGAAATGAAAACAGAAATGACATAACACTGCCCAGAAATATCAGGCAGATCGGATCGTTTGACGGAAAGTATCGGGTGTATATCGAGGATTTTGTCTACACCTATGTACACCGTTTCATCCATCAGAGACGGCACAGCGAAACCGTGCTGGCGGCGGTTCTCTTGGGAAGGTCTGTTTCCGATGGAGACCGGGAGTATATTTTTATCAGCGGCGCGCAGAAGGTGGATTTCGGATCGGCGGAGGAGATGCTGGGATTTTCGGAGCCAAAGCAGTCTGCCGGGGCGGCGGATGAACTGCGGGAAGACCGGGAATTCGCACAGGAGAGAGGAGCGGAAACCGCGGAAAAGAGACAGGCTGAGTTCTGGGATAGGGTTTATCAGCGGATCAAACAGTCCTTTGAGGAGGTGGACGTGCTGGGGTGGTATTTCAATCTGGACGGAAGCTGTCTGGCAATCAGCCCGCAGGTGCAGCAGTTTTTTGAATCCACGTTCCGGAAAGGGTCGCGGTTTTTATATCTCGAGGATTGTCTGGAGCAGGAGGATGCCTTTTTTGTTCAGGAGCAGCACAAGCTCCAGAGGCTGTCCGGCTATGCGGTATATTATGAGAGAAATCCGCAGATGCAGCAGTTTATGATCGAGGAGAAGGAACGGCTGACGCCAAAGCCTCTGCGGGAGGACATCCAACAGCGGGAGCGGGATGATGTGGTGCAGAACTACCGTGCGATTATGAGCAAGCTCAACGAAAAGCCGCCGAGACGAAAGCTTCAGCCGGCGCTTTATCTGGCGGGTGCTGCGGTGATGGTGATTGCGGCGGCGACGGCTGTCACACAGATCGGGAGTTACCAGAATCTGAAGCTGCTGCAGCAGACGATGCAGACGCTGTCCGGCGCGGTGGATGCGGAGGACCCGGATGCTGCCGCGGCAGATACGACGGCAGCGGATGATGGGGAGAGCGGCAGCGCGGACGCTGAGGCGGCGGATGATTCCGGAGATGTGAGTGCCGTTGCGGCGGAGGACAGTTTGGCATCGGACGCGGATACGTTGGGGAGTGACGGCACGGCAGCCGCGGAGGAGACGGATGTTTCGACAGCCGATGTGACAGCGGAAGCAGCAGAAGAGACGGCACAAAATTCAGACACATCGATAGAAACCGGTACAGAGACTGCGGAGACGGGAACCGCCCTGCCGGATTACTACGTTGTGCAAAAAGGGGACAACCTGATGGCGATCAGTCAGTCTGTCTATAATACGACGGAAAAGGTCGATGAGATCTGCGCCTTGAACGGGATCGAGGATATGAACATGATCTACGAGGGACAGACGTTGCTGCTCCCTTAGAGAGAGGCGGATCCGGGGCCGACGGGAAAATCCATTTGTAATAAAGGCGGCTTTGTGATATATCTATATAGGAGGATACCGAAACGAGAGGAACGCCGGGAGGAGCGCATGAGCGACAAAGGAAAAAGCAATCTTCGCATCGTTGAGACAAACTGGGATGAGATTGAGCAGAAAATCCGGGAACACCGCAGAAAGCGGCTCCGCACAGCGGCGATCATTGTCGCGGTGTGTGTGGCGGCGGCGATTGTCTACTATGTTTCTATGCAGCATAAAACCTATGATGATTATCTGGTGACGGAAGAGATTTCCCGCTCTGACACATCGGCGACGCACTATCTGGCCTATGCGGACGGCTATCTGAAGTACAGCAACGACGGCATCTCCTATGTCACGGTCAGCGATACAACCCTCTGGAACCAGAGCTACGGCATGGAAAACCCGATGGTTTCCATCTGCGATTCCTATGTGGCAGTCGCGGACAGGCAGGGTGAAACCGTTTATGTGATGAGTGAGAGCGGCGTTGCGTGTGAGATTTCCCTCAATATGCCGATTGCCCGGGTGGAGGTTGCGGCTCAGGGAACAGTGGCTGTTTTGTCAGAGGACAGCGGCACGGGCTACCTTTCCCTCTATGACAAAAACGGGAAACTGATCGCGGAGGGAGCCATCTATCTGGAGAACAGCGGAATCCCCATGGACATCGCACTGTCCACGGACGGGAACAACCTCGCGGTTTCGATTGTCGATGTCAGCAGCGGAGCGGCTGCGACGACGATCAATTTTTACAATTTCAGCACGGCGGGACAAAACCAGATTGACAATCTGGTGGCGGCATATACCTATGAGGAGACGATCATACCGGAGCTGGTGTATGTCAGTGAGAGCAGGCTGATCGCCTTCGCGGATACCGGAGTCTATACCTTCAACGGGTCCGGCACGCCGACAGAGGGTGCTGCCCTGACGGTTTCGGATGAAATACAGAGTGTTTTTTATGATGACGGCTATTTCGGACTGGTGTTCAGCGACGCGACCAAAGATGCCGGCCGCATCATCAAAGTATATGACACCGCCTGCAGCGAACAGGTGACCATTGAGACGGAGTTTTCCTACGACAGCATCGGTTTCCTTGACAATCATGAGATTTGCCTCCTGAATGCGACGCAGTGCAGCGTTTTTACACTCGGAGGTCTGCAGAAATTCACATACGAGTTTGATGAGGAGATTCGCGGATTTTTCCATGAGAGCGGATTTCGCCAGTATGTGATCCTGAAGGAGAGCGCGACCGAGCGGGTGCGGCTGCGGCTGTTTCCCTCGCTCACAGAGGATGAAGAATGAACTGGTTATTGCTGGGTATTTTGATTGTTTTTCTCATATGTATTGTTCACGGCTGGCGGCGCGGTCTGCTGCGGCTGTTGTTTTCGCTGATTTCATGGATTGTGATGATCATTCTGATTTCATATATCAGTCCGTATATCACGGATTTTCTCAGGGAAAATACGGGAATTTATTCATGGATTGAGAAGCAGTGCGCCGCGACGATAGAGACACGGCTCGGAACCGGGCTGGAGTTTCTCGCCGCGCAGGGCGCAGAGGCGGCGGCTGATTGGATTCTGAAAGGGATCGTGTTCCTCGTCGCGCTGCTTGTGTCGATTGTTCTGATCCGGCTGATCTATCGCGCACTGGGGATTGTAAATCACATCCCCATTCTCAGAGGCGTCAACCGTCTGCTCGGGCTGGTTGGCGGCGGAGTTGAGGCATATATTCTGATCTCGCTGTTTTTCCTTTTTGTATCGGTGATCGCCGGAACGCAGATCGGCACTTTGCTGACGGGCTACATAGAGGAAAATGCGTTTTTGTCGTTCTTATACTATAATAATGTAATGATTAATGTATTTTAGGGAATGAAGCGTGTGTTGAGAAACGGGATAAAAAGAAAAATAATCGCGGGTTTGCTGTGCGGCGCGGTTTTCGGCACGGGTCTTGCCGGCTGCGGTTTGGCGGCCCGAAGCGGCGCGGAGGACGAATCCTGCCCGGAGGAGCTCTTCGCGATGGATACCTATATGACGCTGACGGCTTACGGGGAAAATGCAGAGGCGGCCGTGGAGGCAGGCGCTGCGGAAATTATGCGTCTGGATGCGCTGCTGTCTACCGGAGATGAGGACAGCGAAATTTACCGCATCAACGAAACCGGCGGCGGGGAGATTTCGGAGGAGACGGCCTATCTGATCCGGCGGTCTCTGGAGGTCTGGGAGAGCACCGGCGGGCTGTATGATATCTCGATCTATCCGGTCATGGAGCTGTGGGGCTTCACGGGGGATGACGAGACGGCGCTTGCGGTGCCGGGTGCCTCCGCGCTGGCGGAGACGCTTGCGCTGGTGGACGCCTCGCAGATTACGCTGACGGAAAATGAGGACGGGACGATGCTTTTGTCAATGGCGGACGGGATGCAGATCGATCTGGGCGGCATTGTCAAGGGCTATGCCGACGACCGCGTCGCGGAGATTTTTGCAGAGTACGGCGTGGAATGTGGCATGATCAATCTGGGCGGGTCTGTCCGCGCCGTGGGAAGTAAAACCGATGGAAGCGAGTGGAAGGTGGGGATTCAGGATCCGGAGGACAGCTCTGGCTATCTGGGCGCTTTGTCCGTATCGGATCTCTCGGTCGTTACCTCCGGGGGATATGAGCGATACTTTGATGATGAGGAGACGGGGGTTCGCTACCACCATATTATAGATCCGCGAACCGGATATTCTGCTTACAACGGGCTGATTTCCGTGACCGTGGTCAGCGGGGACGGGACGCTCGCCGATGCGCTTTCCACCGCCCTCTTTATCATGGGGACGGAGGAAGCGGTTTCTTACTGCGAGGCGCACTGCGGCGGGGACGGGTTCGATGTGGTTCTGGAGACAGAGGACGGGGACATTTACATCACAGACGGCATAGAGGATTGCTTTGTCGATATAAACGGGGATACCGATCTTCATATTATAGAAACACAATAGCGGGCTGCATTGCAGATTCGCTGCCGCAGTCCAACAGGAGAAAACAAGATGAAGAAGAACACGATTTCCGCCAAAACGATTGCCCTCCTCGCGATGATGATCGCGATCGCCATGGTTTTCAGTTATGTGGAAAGCCTGATCCCCATCAATTTCGGCATTCCGGGCGTGAAGTTGGGGCTGGCGAATCTGGCGATTGTTGCGGCGCTCTATCTGCTGGACGGGAGACAGGCACTGCTGATCTCTGTGGCCAGAATTATCCTCGGCGGGTTTCTCTTCTGGAATTTTGCTTCTATTTTATATAGTCTCGCCGGCGGGTTGCTCAGCCTGGCAGTCATGATTCTGCTGAAAAAATCCGGAAAACTGTCCGTGGTGACGGTCAGTGTCGCGGGCGGTATCTTTCACAATGTCGGCCAGGTCATCGTGGCGATTCTGGTGGTTGAAAATTTGAAAATCGCCTTTTATCTGCCGGTGCTTCTCGTCTCGGGATTTCTTACGGGACTGCTGATCGGCGTCGTCTCGCGGATCGTTCTGCCGAGGGTAAAGCGGGCGTTTCAAAATAGCTGAGCGGCGGGATTCCCGTCGAAATCACAGCGATATTTTCATGTTAATTACAGGGGAAACAGACAAGATATTGTGGCATAAAGGGTGAAAAAATACTAGATATTCCACAGGTAAAAACCGGGCAAAAAAATCGAAAAAAAGGTGTTGACATTGAATAAATCGGATGGTATTATGTAATAGCTGTCGCGGAAAACAGCACCGCAAAAGACAGCGTGGACATTGATAACTGAACAGTGAAATGACCTTGAAAGATCCAAAGATTTTATTCA
>JAJPYF010000098.1 GCA_021205085.1 Clostridiales bacterium
AGATGCAGGGAAAGATCTCGCCGCATTCTACTATATGGGAGCGCGGCAGCCGGATCCGGAAACGCTGAATGCCATTCAATTCGGGAAGCCGTTAGCGGAAGCGGACTGTGTGCATCCGGATCAACTGGAGCTGATGATGCAGCCTGGTTACCTTCCGCACGAGAGCGGATACTGTGTGTTTGAGAACGGCATCGGTTATGGGGCTGCCTACACAAGAATGCCCGGTGTGACACCGGAGGCAAACCAATGGTGGGGGCCATGGCATGAACAGGATGATCTGCGTTATAAATGCTGGTGTCCGGGCGCCCATGAAAAAGTCGGCCCTCACTGGGCACAGGAAAATGTCGGGATGGGATTAGAGGATCTCTACATGGTAGAGCGGATCAGCTGCAGTCAGGCGGGCATTCCGGACGAAGCCGTCGCCGCATGCAAAAACCTGATCATCATGCGGATTTCCAACTGGCTGGCAAAACCTGTCAACGGCACGGCCAACGACCGCCCGATCCCGCTGGTTGTCACACACAATATACGAAAAATCGATGACGGCATCGAATACCGCACGCGTTTCTTTATCGGCATGCATTATGTAGGAGGAAAACCCAAAATTCTCCTGCCACCGGGTACAAAGTGTCCGGAGGAACGGGCATACGGAATGGCCTACCACGGCGCCTACGAAATGGCGACGCTGCGCGAGATCCTGCAGCCGCTGTATGAAACATACGGTCAGAAATAGAAAGGAAACAGAATTATGATCCGAGTATTAAAACCCTCTGAGCTTCCTCGCCTTAGCCCGGAAGATGAGAAAAAACCCTATGCCGAATTCTACTACCGCGGTGCAGTGGAACCGTCAGCGGAAATTATGGAACAACTCAGTCTGGAGAATGCCATGGATCCGAAATACGCCGTGTATCCCGACAATGTCAACGTCATGTTGGACGGCCGATACATGGAGCGTGAAACCGGTTTCTGCATTCTGCCGGACGGAACCGGTTACGCCTCGATTCTGACAAAAATGGACGGCGTTACTCCGGAAGTAAATGACTGGTGGGGTCCATGGCATGAGCAGGATGACCTCCGTTACAAATGCTGGTTTCCGGGCGCACATCAGAAGGTCGGCGATTGCTGGGCGCAGGAGGATGTAGGGAAAGGTCTGGAAAATGTGTTCTTTGTAGGCTCACTTAATCCTCATGTTGTTGGCTTCGATGAAAAACGGGTGGCAGCCGATCCGACCATCGTCCGCATCCGCGGCCGGAATGGCTACTCCCTTCCGGCAGATAACGCAACCTCAGAAATGCGGCCCGTCCCTCAGTCCGTAATGCACTTTATCCGGACAACAGACACCGGCATCGAGTACCGATCCCGATTCTGGGTAGGCATCCACTTCCGCAACGGAAGAGCGATCCGCATGATACCGAAAGATCAGCAGATCCCATTAGAGTGGGCACTCAACATGGTACAGCACTGTGCCTATGAGATGGCCACCCTGGCCTCCATCCTGCCCGAACTGCACAGTCGTTTTAAGGATCTGAGATAGCAAACGTTTTCTGATAGAGAAGATGATACCGCTCATTGTCCTCCCTGAGGAGATCAATGATAAAATGGAAAAATTCCTCCTGAGCAGGAGAAAAATGATGTTTCTTTCTCCGGGTGACAATGAGTGGGGACTCAATCTTTTCCTTCAGTCTTACGATATGATCAGCAGGCTCATCAGGCATCCGCAGGCGGTGGGCAAGGGATGTAGGTTTCAGCAGCATAACATAGGGGTGTGCTCCCAGGAGGGACGCAGCAAAGGTAGCGTCATTCGTCTCAATTGCGATATCCGGTATGATATTAAACCGTCTGCAAATTGCCTCGGTCTCATAGCGGTCAGTTGTGACATCGTTACAGATAAAGGTATCATCCTTCAGGTTGTGAATTGAAATCACGGATTCTCTTTCGAGCGGATGATTCTTTCCCAGACAGGCAAAGACAGTCTGCGAATACACCATGGTATCTTCCAGACGACTGTCCTCCGTAAAGCGGTTGGTGATGGCAACATCAATCTCATAATTCAGCAGTGCCCGGATGGATTCACTGGCATTGCTCATACGATACTCCAAATGAGTTCCCGGATATTTTTGCTGGAATTCCAACATGATCTCCGAGATAGAACGAACATCGCACATAGTGGAAACAGAAATCGTACTGTGATCACGCCCCTGAAGCTTTGATAACTCGGTCATTCCGATCTCAAGTTCCTTCAGTGCACGGCTGGCATATTCAAAAAAGAGCTCTCCATTCCGATTTAACTGGATTCTTTTCCCAATCCGGTCAAAGAGATCCACCCCCAGTTCTGATTCCAATCTGGAAATCATCTGACTCAACGCCGGCTGAGAGACAAACAGGATCTGACTGCTCCTGCTGAAATTTTCATCTTTGGCCACCTGGCAGAAATATTGAAGCTGCAGCAGATTCATTCTCGTTCCTCCTTATAATATTTGGCTTATATTTTTTTCTTGTATTTTACTTTATTATGCC
>JAJPYF010000105.1 GCA_021205085.1 Clostridiales bacterium
ACCTTATATTTATTTCGTATGGATTTTAATTTTCCCCAGCATCCGCCCGAAGCCTTCCCATGACAACAGTATTGTCAGTCCCACGGAAAGGAGGACGAGGCTGGGGATGCTGTTTTGTATCGCCGGTTTCAGCGGTGTCTCCCGCAGTACGATCAGAATCACTGCGTGCAAAAGATAGATCGACATCGTATTTCTTCCGAGCTTGCTGCAGACCGGAAGCCGCCGCTGCGGAACCCAGATCAGAAGGATCATAATCCACAGGAGCGCCATACACCACCCCAAGATCCGCATGAGGAATGCGTTCACATCCGCATAATCCTCTGTTCCCATAAAATCTTTGGAGTCAATCTGGCGCGTATTCAGATAAAAGGCCAGAATCATGATTCCTCCCGCAGCCGCGGAAGCGAACCTCGCAATTTTCGGAAAGCGGTCTCTCCCATTTCTGATCAACAGATGATTTTTCCTCTCATAAAATCCCAGCAGGAAAAAAGGAAGAAATGAAAACGCCCGGGACATGGCGAGAAAATTATCCGTATCGTCTGTTATCCCGATGGTAAGGCCGAGACAGACGGAAAGAATCAGAAAGCCGAGCTGCCGTTTTTTACTCTCCGTGTCAAACAGGGGAATCAGCAACTGGTAGGCCATCAGCACCACCAGATACCAAAGCGTCCACCGCGGGGTGAACAGATCAATCCGCACATCCTGCCACCGGTCTCCCTGCAGCCATACGATGATCAGACGCTCCACGGTCTGAATCGTCTGAAACAGCACATACAGCGGAAAGAGCCGCGCAAACAGCCGCTTCGGATTGTATTTCATAAAATACCCGGATACAAACAGAAACGCGGGCATATGAAACGTAAAAATGACCTGATAAAAAACATAATGGTCGCCGCAAATCCCCATATTGGAAAGGACATGCCCCAGAACGACCAGAAATATCAGAATCGCTTTCATATTATCAAATTGAAAATCTCTCTCGTTTTCCATAACTCATTTTGTCTGTTACCACAAATGCAGCAGGCGAATCCCCGCTTTCGCCGCCTTATAAACCACTGTCTCCAGATCGGAAGCAGCCGACTTTAACTCCTTTCGTATTTCAATCCCCTGCGGGCAATGCTGCTCACCCTTCCCGCAGCCGACGCACTGTGATGCGCTGCTCGTGTCGCGCCGGTAAATCGTGCACTGCATATAGCTGTTGCGCGCCGCCTTTTTATCCTGCGAATAGTACATATTCCATGCGCTGAAGGTTCCCGGTATGTCCACTCCCTGCGGACAGGGCATACAGTAGCCGCAGCCCGTGCAGCCCACCTTCATGCTGTGGTTGATCTGATTTTTGAGCTCTCCGATCAGAGCAAAATCCGATTCCGTAAAGGCGCCCGCCTCCGCCGTCGAGGCGATCGCCGCATTTTCCCGGATCATCTCAACGGAATTCATTCCGGAGAGTACCGTCGTCACCTCCGGCTGATTCCACAGCCAGCGGAACGACCACTCCGCCGCAGAATATCCTCTCTCATTCTCCGCGATCAGCCGCTTCGCTGTATCCGGGAGAAGGTTCACAAGCCGGCCGCCCCGAAGCGGCTCCATGATCATCACCGGCAGCCCCTTTTCGTGCGCATGATGCAGACCGTTTCGCCCTGCCTGGGAAAATTCATCCAGATAATTATACTGGAACATGCAAAAATCCCACTCATACGCATCCACCAGCCGACAGAACATATCGGAATTGCCGTGATAGGAAAAACCGATCTGCCGAATCTGTCCGGATTCCTTTTTCGCCCGGATCCATTCCTCAATCCCCAGTTTTTTCAGGCGTTCCCACGTGGCGACATCCGTCAGAATATGCATGAGGTAGTAGTCGATGTGATCCGTGCGCAGGCGTTTCAGCTGCTCGAGGAACGTTTTCTCCAGACCATCCTTTGACTTGATCAGGTAGTGCGGCAGTTTATCCGCAATATAGATGCGGTTCCGGCAGTGGTTGCGCTCCAGAATCTCCCCCAGCGCCGCCTCGCTGCCCGGGTAAATATATGCCGTGTCAAAGTAATTGACGCCGAGCGAGATCGCTTCCATAATCTCCCGCTCTGTCTTCTCTATATCAATCTTTCCGTTTTTTCTGGTAAAGCGCATACATCCGTAGGCGAGCACGGAAATGTCTGCGCCGTCCTTTCCCCTGCGGTACTGCATAAGAACCTCCTTTTCAGTCAGGGTAAACTTTGCTCGAATACGCAGTCTTCACGCTGACTCCGGTGAGCGCCCCGATCTTTCCTGAGAGCGCTGAGATGACATCCTGCGGCGCATCCAGCGCGATGCAGATGATATTGATATGGCGCTCCCGGTAAGGCAGACCCATCCGGCCGATGATGTAACTGCCATTCTCATGTAAAATCGTGTTGATCTGCTCCACCGCGTTCGTGTTTTCCACGATAATGCTCATAACAGCGACTCTGCTGGACATCGCTTTTCCTCCTGAACGAATTATATTTTATCAGTCTTTGTTGTTCATAAGTTTTT
>JAJPYF010000137.1:0-409 GCA_021205085.1 Clostridiales bacterium
GAAAGAATCTTATCCTTGTTCAGTAAGGGAGCAAAGAAAATATTTGGTGCTGATCTTCGAAAAATTATTTTGTATGGTTCTTATGCCCGTGGCGATTATAATGAAGATTCCGATGTGGACATAATGATTTTAACAAGCCTTAAAGATGAAGATATAGAAAAAGTTGAACCGAACGTTTTTGATTTGAGTTATGAATTGTTAATGGATTATGGGGTGGATATACGGGTTATAGTCAAAAATGAAGAGCACTTTAATTATTGGCTGGGTGCGTTGCCCTTTTATAATAATGTGCAGAGAGAAGGAATTATATTAAATGGATAGCAGACGGATTGATTTAAGCAGATATCGCATGGATGAAGCGGGAGATACTGTCCAAGTGGCGGAGCATTGTTTGAAGAACGGGTTGTAC
>JAJPYF010000137.1:419-12234 GCA_021205085.1 Clostridiales bacterium
CGATCGTATTATGCCGCGTTTTATGCAATAAAAGCAGTTCTTGCCTTGGATACAGTTGATTTTAAAAGGCACAAGGATGTGATCGGATATTTTAATAAAAATTATGTCTCAACAGAGATTTTTCCGAGAGAGTTGGGGCGAAGGTTGGGAATGTTGCAGCAGTTGCGCGAAAAGAGCGATTATGATGATTTCTATATTGCCT
The DNA here is from genome assembly GCA_021205085.1 of Clostridiales bacterium. Taxonomy (GTDB): domain Bacteria; phylum Bacillota; class Clostridia; order Lachnospirales; family Lachnospiraceae; genus Eubacterium_I. The sequence continues at coordinate 622 of JAJPYF010000137.1, forward strand.
CTAAAACGCAAGCGGCATCCCAATTCGATACGGCACAGATGGTATTAGAGATGGTAACGCAGTATTTAGAAGATAAATATTGAGTGTACACGGCGGAGTGAGGGTGATTCAAATGACAGACAACGGATGGGACAATTTCGGACAGCAGATTCTCGACCGGGTGGATGACGCGATCCGGTACGGTGATTTCTCCAATCTGAGCCGGAGTGTCGGCAATATTATCAATGAGACGATTGATGCGGTGCGGGGACAGGGCGGAGCCTACCGACAGGGGCCTCAGGGATCGCGTTACGGAAACGGCGGCTGGCAGGATTCGGGTTATGCGAACAGGGGACAGCAGAATCCGTATCATGAGAATGCCGCTTATCGCGGCGGTCAGTCCACGCAGCCGGTTTTGTATAACCAGTATCCCGGAGGAAGGGTGCTCGGCATCCTCATGTGTGTGGGCGGCGTTCTGGCAGCGCTGATCTTCGGCGTCTTGTTCCTCGCGGTCGCCCTTGTCTCATTCGGAGATCCCTTTGTTATTGCGATAGCGGCTTTTTTTGCTGTCCTGACTGCGCTGTCTGTGGCATTGGCGGTTGCCGGTACAAGGAAGATCCGTTTCCTCGGCCGGTATCAGTCCTATGTCCACATGCTGCGGCAGCGGGTGAATGTGCCGATCCGTGAGCTGGCGGACCGTGTGGGCAAATCCATCGAGTATACAGTTCGTGACCTGCAGAAGATGATCGACAAGCGGTTGTTTTATCAGGCGCACATTGACCGTGTACAAAATTACCTGATTCTTACGGACGAAGCGTACAATGAGTATCGCGCCGCACAGAATGAATACGCGGCACAGGAACAGCAGAGGGAGCGGGAGCAGGCACGGCAGACACAAAAGGAACAGGCAGAAAAGGAGGCGGATGAGAATCTGCCGCCGGAATGCCGGGCGCTCATTGAGAAGGGACAGTCCTATATCCGTCATATTCACGAGAGCAATGAGGCAATTCCGGGCGAGGAGATCTCGGCGAAGTTAGATTATATGGAGCGGGTGGCGACCCGGATCTTTGATGTGGTCCGTGCGCATCCGGAGGTGGCGCCGGATCTGAACAAGCTGATGAGCTACTATCTTCCCACCACGCAGAAGCTGCTGGATGCCTACCGTGAGCTGGACAGCCAGCCGGCATCGGGTGAGCACATTTCCTCCACGAAGCGCGAGATCGAGGAGACGATTGACACACTGAATGTTGCGTTTGAGAAGCTGCTGGACAGCCTGTTTGAAGATCAGGCGTGGGATATTTCCTCGGATATCTCTGTTCTGCACACGATACTGGCGCAGGACGGCCTGAAGGAGGACGAGCTGAAATCGAAGGCATAATCACGCATCATTTAAATACAGGAAATCTATGACAGGAGGCTATATAAACATGAGCACAGATGTAAAAGACATGACAACGACACCGACCTTATCCTTTGATGTGGTTCCGGATACCGAGGAGTTGCCATCCGCAGTGACAGGTACAACGGCGGTGACAGCGGCCGAGGAGGAGGCTGCGTTCAGCGAGAATAACCTGACGCCGGAAGAGCTTCAGATGGTGGATGAGTTCTCGCAGAAGATCGACATCAACAATTCCCAGGCAATCCTCCAGTATGGCGTCGGCACCCAGAAGAAGATGGCGGATTTCTCCGAGACAGCGCTGAAAAATGTCCGGACGAAGGATCTTGGCGAGGTGGGCGGCATGCTGACCTCCCTTGTGACGGAGCTGAAAAGCTTTGAGATTGACGAGAATGAGAAGGGGCTCAAGGGACTTTTTAAGAAATCGGCGAACCGGACGACCTCGCTGAAGGCGAAATACGCAAAGGCGGAGACCAATGTCACGACCGTCTGTGAGGCGTTGGAGAACCATCAGCAGCTGCTGCTGAAGGACATTGCCCTGTTAGATAAGATGTACGATGTGAACCTTACCTATTTTAAGGAACTGTCCATGTACATTCTGGCCGGTAAGAAAAAGCTGGCGGAGATTCGCGAGAACGATCTGAAAGCCGCGGTGGAGCGGGCGAACCGCTCCGGACTTCCGGAGGACGCGCAGGCGGCGAAGGATCTGGAAAATAAGTGTGAGCGCTTCGAGAAAAAGCTGCATGATCTGGAGCTGACCCGTGTGATTTCCATTCAGACGGCGCCGCAGATCCGGTTGGTGCAGAACAATGACACGCTGATGGCGGAAAAGATTCAGTCCACGATTGTGAACACGATTCCGCTGTGGAAGAGCCAGATGGTGCTGGCGCTCGGCATTGAGCACTCCAATCAGGCCGCAAAGGCACAGCGCGAAGTGACCGATATGACGAACGAGCTGTTGCGCAAAAATGCGGATGTCTTAAAGACCGCCACAGTCGAGACCGCGAAGGAGTCCGAGCGTGGCATCGTGGATATTGAGACATTGAAGCACACGAACGAGACGCTGATCTCCACTTTCGATGAGGTCATGAAGATTCAGACGGAGGGACGCGAGAAGCGTCAGGCGGCAGAGGCCGAGATGGTGCGGATTGAGAACGAGCTGAAAGGAAAGCTGCTTGAGATCCGGACGAAGTAAAAACACAGACCGGTTGATGGAATATCGGGGCGGCGTAAGCCGCCTCGTTTTCGTAGAGTCCGTGTTTTAATTTATAGTAGAAAGTCTGCTTCGCGTGGTCGGCGGCGAAGCGCGCGCCGAAGGCTCCCGCATAGGAGAAAAATGCGAGCCCAAGGCGGCGGACCATGTAGCCCCACCCGAAGATTCTGCCGATGCGAAACGCGGAGGAAAAGGTGTAAAAGTGCGTGACGGCGTGATAGAATTCGTCCTGCAGCTCCCATGCACTCATGTTTTTGGGGCGAAAGGTAACATTCATCATGTCGTACTGTTCCCAGTCCGGAACAAGCATCCGGTTCTCCTCTTCAAACTGCCGCCAGACCGGCGTGCCGGGGTAGGGCGTGAGTACGGCGGGCTGCAGCTGGTAGGCGTCCAGATCCTTGGCAAAGCGGACGGCTTTCCGGATATCTTCCCGTGTGTCCGCGTCAAGGCCGAGGACGACGCTGGCGATGAGGCGGATTTTGTGTCGGCGGCAGCTCTCGGCGGCGCGGACGATGTCATCCCGGTGCTGTCCCTTGTGAATCTGTTCCAGCGCTTTTTCGTTCAATGACTCGATTCCGATGAGTACCCGGTTTAAATGCGCCTTTTCCAGTAAGGACATCAGTTCCTCGTCGTCGGCCATATCGGTTCGCCCGAAGAAAAAGGTTTCCCGGAAGGTTAGGTCTTCCGCGATCATGCGGCGGCAGATTTCCTTGGCCCGCTCCTTGTCCGCGGTGAAATTATCATCCTCAAAATTCATGTACTGAAATCCCATATTTTTATAGATCCGGATCTCCTCGATGACGCTGTTCACACTGCGCTGGCGGTAGGGCGCGAACATCCGCGAGGTCGTGCAGAAGGTGCAGCGGTAGGTGCATCCGCGGGTTGTCATGATGTTGGCACAGTCGCAGGGCGTTTTCAGGATGCTGTAGTCCGGAAGCGGCAGGGCATCCAGGTCGGACGGCGGCGCGGTGCGGATGATGCGGTCAGGGAGCCGCCCCTCCACCACATCCAGAATGACAGATTCCCCCTCGCCCGTGATGACATGGTCGGCGTGGGCGGCAGCCTCCTCAGGCATGGTGGTGGCGTGGATGCCGCCGATGATCACCTTTGCGTCGGAGCAGGCGTGAATGATATCGGCCAGCTCGTAAGCGCGGGGCGCGGTCGAGGTCATCGTATAGATGGAAAATACATCTGCCTTTTCCAGACATTTCCGCAACGGCAGCCGCCCGTTTAATTCCTCATATACCTCCACGGTATGACCGGCTCTTTTCAGGATGCCGCCCAGAATCAGCGGCCCGGTGATCGCGTTGGGATGCCCGTAAAAACGGCTTCCCAGCCGGTAGCCCGGGAACCGGCGGAGGGCGCTGGCCGGGGTGATAAAAACGATATGCATAGGGTGCCTCCTTTTAAAATGACATACAGATAGTATTGACAAAGCAGAAATGAACTATTCTTTTGCAGAGCCGGACTTTACACTTTTTTGGAAATCCACTATAATGACTTCAACAGTTTATGGAAAACAATTGAGAGGAATTGCGTCATGTATCGGGAAATTGCGAAATTAATTATGTATGGAGATATCCCGGAGGACTGCCTGCTGTATCAGATGGGCGAGATCTTCCGCGATTTTGAGTCGGGGACGGCGGATCGCGCGGCGCTGACACGGCGCGTGTATACCCAGATCAAACGCCTGCTGACACTGGCGACGGATTTCGGCTTTGACAAAAATCTGTGGCACAATTATCTCGCATATTTTCTGATCACGAATGAGAATCCGTTCAGTATCACCTGCGAGAAGGTCGGTGCCAACGAGGGGAGCGTCAATCACTTTGCCCGCAATGATTTTGCGGCGATGAAGGCGTTGTTTGACTATGATTTTTCCGGAATCGAGACTGCGCTGGGGATCGATTGTTTTACGCAGATTTCCAATTACCGCGCCATTGAGAAAAAGGAACTGATGTACAACCGCAATGTCAGCGAGAAGGTGCAGGCACTCTCCGCGAAGCTGGAGGAGGCGGCGGATGAGAAGGATTTCTTCAACGCGGTGACCGGTTTTTACCGGGACTACGGCGTGGGGATGTTCGGACTCAATAAGGCATTCCGGATTTCCGGCAGCGGTGCGGAGAATCTCACCTTTCTTCCGATTAACAATATGGAGAAGGTTATGCTGGACGACCTCGTCGGCTACGAGATTCAGAAGAAAAAGCTGGTGGACAATACCGAGGCGTTCGTGGAGGGGCGGAAGGCGAACAATGTCCTGCTGTTCGGGGACAGCGGCACCGGGAAATCCACGAGCATCAAGGCAATCGTGAATGAGTTTTATCCGGACGGCCTGCGGATGATCGAGATCTACAAGCACCAGTTTCAGGATCTCTCCAATGTCATCGCCGCGGTCAAAAACAGGAATTACAAATTCATCATCTACATGGATGACCTTTCTTTCGAGGAGTTTGAGATCGAGTACAAATTCCTGAAGGCGGTCATCGAGGGCGGCGTGGAGACCAAGCCGGACAACGTGCTGATCTACGCAACCTCCAACCGCCGCCATCTGATCCGGGAGACCTGGAACGACCGCAATGATATGGAGCAGGAGAACGGCCTTCACCGTTCCGACACGATGCAGGAGAAGCTGTCGCTGGTCAACCGCTTCGGTGTCACGATCAACTACTCGAAGCCGAGTCAGAAGGAATACTTTGACATCGTCATCGAGCTGGCGCGGCGGGCGGGGATCACCCTCTCCGACGAAGAGCTGAAGAGCGAGGCCAACAAGTGGGAGCTCTCCCACGGCGGCATCTCCGGCCGGACGGCGCAGCAATTTGTGAATTATTTAGAAGGAACTTACTGTATATCATGATGAGGATATTCGTTATGAGATTATATTGCAGATGCTACGAAAATGTAAATTTGGGAAATTGTGAGACTTGACCAAAACCCACGCTGGTGTGAAAAGAAACAATCCAAAGAAGGACACTTTGTTGTGTCCTGGTTGGATTTGTTTCTTTGAACACCATACATATATTACAATCAAGTCTCACAATTTCCCAGCCAAGGAGGGAAGGTATGAAACTCACTTTTATCGGCGCTGCCCATGAGGTGACCGGCAGCTGCCACTATCTGGAATTCGGGGGAAAACATGCGCTGATCGATTGCGGGATGGAGCAGGGGGCAGACATCTACGAGAATCAGGAGCTTCCGGTCAACGCCGCGGCTGTCGACTATGTCTTTGTGACGCATGCGCACATCGACCACTCCGGCCTGCTGCCGCTTCTGTATGCGCGCGGCTTCCGGGGAGAAATCTATGCGACCAACGCGACGACGCGGCTGTGCAATATCATGCTGAAGGACAGCGCGCACATTCAGGAGTCTGAGGCGGAGTGGAAGAACCGCAAGGCGCAGCGCGCGGGAAAGGCGGAGGTCGTGCCGATGTACACGCTGGCCGACGCGGAGGGTGCCCTGCAGCATTTCAAGCCCTGCGCCTATGACCGGCAGGTGAAAGTCTGCGAGGAGCTGATTGTCTGCTTTCGGGACGCCGGCCATCTGCTGGGCTCTTCTTTCATTGAATTATGGGTTGCGGAGGGGGATGAGACGCGCAAGCTGATTTTTTCCGGCGACCTGGGCAACGGGAACCGCGCGCTGATCCGCGACCCGGAGATTCCGGACAGTGCGGACTATCTGATCATCGAGTCCACCTACGGAGATCGTCTGCACTCCGTGCCGCCGGACTATGCCGCGGAGCTGGCGAAGGTGCTCGCGGCGACATTTTCCCGCGGCGGGAATGTCGTGATTCCGGCGTTTTCCGTTGGGAGGACGCAGGAGATGCTCTACTATATGCGCCAGATCAAACAGAACGGAATGCTCCCCGCGTTTCCGGACTTTGAAGTATACATGGACAGCCCGCTTTCCGTGGAGGCGACCAATGTCTTTAACGAGAATGTCAGCGAGTGTTTCCGCGCGGAGGACCTGGAGATGATACGGCAGGGCGTCAACCCGATTCAGTTTCCGGGGCTGCGAAAGTCTGTGACCAGTGAGGATTCCAAAGCGATCAATTTTGACAAAAAGCCGAAGGTGATCATCTCCGCGTCGGGCATGTGCGAGGCCGGGCGCATCCGCCATCATCTGAAGCATAACCTCTGGCGGGAGGAGTGCACCATCGTCTTTGTCGGCTACCAGGTGCCGGGAACGCTGGGGCACAGCCTCTTAAACGGTGCGACGGAGGTGAAGCTCTTCGGCGAGACCGTGCAGGTGCGCGCACAGATCCTGAATCTGCCGGGCATCAGCGGCCATGCGGACCGGGATCATCTGACCGCATGGGTGCAGGGGATGGAGAAGAAGCCGGGACAGATCTTTGTCGTGCACGGGGAGGACGCCGTGACCGACGAGTTTGCCGCCCATCTGACACAGGAGACCGGCGCACCGGCGGCCGCACCCTACAGCGGCGATGCCTATGATCTGCTGCAGGGAGCGTTTGTCGCTCTGGGCAGCCGGAAACGCGCCGAGAAGCGGTCTAAGGCGAAAAAAGGCGTCTCCACCGTATACGACCGCCTGTTGGCGGCCGGCCGCCGTCTGGTGGCTGTCATCCAGAAAAACAGGGAGGGGAGCAACAAGGATCTGGCAAAGTTCGCGGATCAGGTCAATGCCCTTTGCGACAAGTGGGACCGGTAGCAATATAATTGTGGAAATTTTTCTTCTTTCGTTTGTTTTTGCTTGCTTTAGACGAAAAAGTACGGTAATATGAATTCGTAGGGGTTTGTTAAAAGCATAACACAGAGGGGATCTGTAACTGCGAAGGAAATGTGTTGAAAGGGTAGCGGAATGAATATTGGGTTGATCGCGCACGAGTCGAAAAAGAAGCTGATGCAGAACTTCTGTATCGCGTACCGCGGTATCTTGGGGAGGAATACCCTGTATGCAACAGGCACGACAGGGAGATTGATTGAGGAAGTCACGAACATGACCGTACACAAATATCTGCCCGGTCATCTCGGTGGAGTGCAGCAGCTGAGTGCGGACATTGAGAGCAACATTATTGATCTGGTGATTTTTCTGAGTGATCCGATGTCCACGAATGCGAGAGATATCGCGATTGCCAATATCCAGAAGCAGTGTGACCTGCACAATATTCCGATGGCCACGAATCTGGCGACGGCAGAGATTCTCGTGCTGGCACTGGATCGCGGAGATCTGGATTGGCGCGAGATGTATAAGTAGATTGGCGGGTACGCTTTCTGTGAGTGAAGAGTTTCCCTGCAGCATGGATCGCTGTTCCTGAAATGCTGCAGGGATTTTTTGTGTGCGGAAGTATAGGAGGAATATCCTGTCTTAAAACAGCTTAAGGCGGGTATACTAATACGGATATTATGAAAAAACTGCTTGTTTACCTGAAAGACTATAAAAAAGAAACGATACTGGCGCCGCTGTTTAAGCTGCTGGAGGCCACGCTGGAGCTCTTTGTACCGCTGGTCGTCGCGGCGATCATCGATGTGGGGATTGCCGGCGGCGACACCCGCTATATTCTGCGGATGGTGGGGATTCTGATCCTTCTGGCCGCGGTGGGTCTGGCGTTTTCCGTCACGGCACAGTATTTTGCAGCGAAGGCGGCCGTTCTTTTTGTAAAAAAGCTGCGGCAGGTCCTGTTTGCTCATATCCAGAAGCTCTCGTGGGCGGAGCTGGATACCAGCGGGACATCCACACTGATCACCCGGCTGACCAGCGATATGAATCAGGTACAGTCGGGATTGAATCTGACGCTCCGGCTGCTGCTGCGCTCGCCGTTTGTGATTCTCGGCGCGATGGTTATGGCCTTCACGGTGGATGCGAAGGCGGCGATGGTGTTCGTGGTGGATATTCCGGCGCTGGCGGTGGTGGTTTTCGGCATTATGTTTGCCAGCATTCCTCTGTACCGGAAGGTGCAGAACCGGCTGGACGGCGTTCTCACGCAGACGAGAGAAAACCTGACCGGCGTCCGCGTCCTGCGGGCATTCTGCAAGGAGGAGGAGCAGGTTCGCGGTTTCAGAGAGAAAAATCAGAACCTGACGAATATGCAGAAGTTTGTCGGCCGGATCATGGCGCTCCTGAATCCGGTGACCTATGTGATTGTCAATGGAGCGATCATTGCCCTGATCTGGGTGGGCGCGCTCCGGGTGGACATGGGGCTGCTGACGCAGGGAGCCGTCGTCGCCCTCTATAACTACATGGCGCAGATCCTGACGGAGCTGGTCAAGCTGGCGAACCTGATCATCAATGTCACGCGCTCCATCGCGTGCGGAAACCGGATTCAGGCGGTACTTGAGATCGAGCCGACGGTGACAGACGGGGAGAAAACAGGAGAAACAGACGGAAGCCGGGGGGAAATGTCCGGGAGAGCGTCCGCGGAGGGGGTTCCCGCCGTGGAGTTTCGCCATGCCTGCCTGCGCTATCCGGAGGCCTCCGATGAGGCGCTGTCGGATATCCATTTCTCCGTGAATCCCGGGGAGACGGTGGGCATTATCGGGGGAACGGGTTCGGGGAAATCCTCTCTGGTCAACCTGATCCCGCGCTTTTATGACTGTGAGCGGGGACAGGTGCTGGTGAACGGCATGGATGTCCGGGAGTATAATCTGAAAGCGCTGCGGGGACAGATCGGTGTTGTGCCGCAGAAGGCCGTGCTGTTTGCGGGGACAATCCGCGAAAACCTCCGGTGGGGGAAAAAGGATGCAACGGAGGAGGAGATGCGGGCGGCTCTTGAGACGGCGCAGATTCTTGAAATTCTTGAGAAAAAGGGAGATGGTCTGGACAGCCCGGTGGAGCAGGGCGGAAAGAATTTTTCCGGGGGACAGCGCCAGCGCCTCACGATCGCGCGGGCTCTGATACGGAAGCCGGAGATCCTGATACTGGATGACAGCTCCTCCGCACTGGATTATGCCACGGATGCCGCGCTCCGTAAGGCGATCGCGGCAATGGAGCCGCGGCCAACGCTGTTTCTGGTTTCCCAGCGTACCTCTTCCATCCGCCACGCGGACAAAATCGTGGTGCTGGATGACGGACACGTCGTCGGGATCGGAAGACACGAGGACCTGTTGGAGACCTGCGAGGTGTATCGGGAGATTTACGACTCCCAGTTTCATGATTCGACTGACAGCACGGACGGGAAGGAGACGGGAGAGGAGGTGCCGGCCGTATGAAAAAAATGAAAGACCGGGGCGGCACCCTGTGGAAAGTCCTGCAGTATATCAGTGTATATAAATTCTGGATTGCGGTTTCAATTTTGCTTGCCGCGGTGACCGTCGCATTGACGCTGTACATCCCGATTCTGGTGGGGCGTGCCATCGACCTGATCGTGGCGCAGGGGCTGGTGGATTTTGAGAATATTCTGCGAATCCTGATCCGGATCGGCGTTGTTGCCGTGACGACCGCGGTGCTCCAGTGGATCATGAATACGATCAACAACAAGGTGACCTATCAGGTGATCCGCGATGTGCGCAATCAGGCGTTTGAAAAAATCCAGATTCTCCCCCTGAAGTTTTTGGACAGCCATTCCTCCGGCGGCATTGTGAGCCGGGTCATCGCGGATGTGGATCAGTTCGCGGACGGCCTCCTGATGGGATTTACACAGCTGTTTACCGGCGTGGTGACCATTGTGGGAACCCTGATTTTCATGCTGACGATTCACCCGCTGATCATGCTTGTCGTCGTGGGGCTGACGCCGGTTTCCCTTCTGGTGGCGCGGTTTATCGCGAAGCATACCTATGATATGTTCAAACTGCAGTCCGAGACCCGTGCGGAGCAGACCGCTCTGATCGATGAGATGGTGGGGAACCAGAAGGTGGTGCAGGCGTTCTCGTATGAGGAGGAGGCTCAGAGCCGGTTCGACGAGATCAATGACCGTCTGGAGAAGTGCTCTCTGAAGGCGACCTTTTTCTCCTCCCTGACAAATCCGTGCACGCGGTTTGTCAATAGCATTGTCTACGCGGGGGTGGCACTGACCGGCGCCCTGGCCGTGATTTCCGGCGGGATGACGGTCGGCGGGCTTTCTGCCTTTTTAAGCTATGCAAACCAGTACACAAAGCCGTTTAACGAGATCTCCGGCGTGATCACAGAGCTGCAGAATGCTCTTGCCTGTGCGGCGCGGATTTTTGAGCTGATCGAGGAGGAACCGCAGGTTCCGGATGACACGGACGCCGTTGATCTGGAAGAGGTAAAGGGAAGGGTGAAGCTTCAGGATGTGGATTTCTCCTATGACCCCGACCGGCGCCTGATCGAGGAGCTGAATCTGGATGTCAAACCGGGGCAGCGCATTGCCATTGTGGGGCCGACCGGCTGCGGAAAGACGACGCTGATCAACCTGCTGATGCGGTTTTACGATGTGGACGGCGGCAGTGTCACCGTGGAGGAGTATGATATCCGGCACCTGACCCGGAAAAGCCTGCGGCGGCATTACGGCATGGTGCTTCAGGATACCTGGCTTTTCGCGGGGACGATCCGGGACAACATCCGGATGGGGCGGCCGGATGCCACTGATGAGGAGGTCGAGGCGGTGGCGAAGGCCTCTTATGCCCACGGCTTCATCCGCAGGCTTCCGCAGGGCTATGACACTGTCATCGGCGAGGACGGCGGCAGCCTCTCGCAGGGACAGAAACAGCTGATCTCGATTGCCAGAGTGATGCTCTGCCATCCGCCGATGCTGATTCTGGACGAGGCGACATCCTCCATCGACACCCGGACGGAGATCCGCATACAGGATGCGTTTGAAAAGCTTATGCGCGGACGCACCAGCTTTATTGTGGCGCACCGCCTCTCAACGATCCGGAATGCCGACCGCATTCTCGTCATGCGGGATGGGAAAATCATTGAGCAGGGAACCCATGAGGAGCTCCTGGCGGCAGGCGGATTTTACCACAGGCTGTACAACAGCCAGTTTGATGCTTAGACGGGCACGGCGAAGGGTATATTAAAATTTCATAAAATTCTTGCTAAATAAATATAATATTTCAACAAATTTCACGATTGTATTTTTTTGAGTACAAAAACCTTGAAATATATTTTGTTT
>JAJPYF010000076.1:0-11010 GCA_021205085.1 Clostridiales bacterium
GTGATATAGTTTATAAGCAGTTTTAAGAAACGGAGTGAGAGAGATGAATTGTGAAAAATACGCGATACCTTATTTTTTGCCTCCGGATATGACCTATGACTGGGTGAAAAAGACGGAGATAGAGAAAGCGCCGATCTGGTGCAGCGTGGATCTGCGCGACGGAAATCAGGCCCTGATCGAGCCTATGGGTCTGGAGGAGAAGATTGAGTTTTACCAGATGCTTCTGGATGTGGGATTCAAGATCATTGAGGTCGGATTCCCGGCCGCTTCCGAGACAGAGTATGAGTTTCTACGGACGATTATCGAGCACGATATGATTCCGGATGATGTGACGATTCAGGTCTTAACACAGGCGCGGGAGCATATCATAAAAAAGACGTTTGAGGCGATCAAGGGTGTAAAACATGCCATCGTTCATGTGTACAATTCCGTATCCGTGGCGCAGCGCGAGCAGGTTTTCCGCAAGGATAAGGAGCATGTGAAGGAGATCGCGGTAAACGGTGCGAAGCTGTTAAAGGAGCTTGCGGCGAAGGAGGAGGGCGATATTGCCTTCCAGTACAGCCCGGAGAGTTTTACCGGTACGGAGATGGAGTATGCGCTGGAGGTCTGCAATGCGGTTCTCGATGTCTGGCAGCCGACGCCGGATCACAAGGCAGTGATCAACCTTCCGGCTACGGTGGAGAATGCGATGCCGCATATTTTCGCCAGCCAGGTAGAGTATATGCACAAAAATATGAAGTACCGGGATTCCGTGGTGCTTTCCATCCATCCGCACAACGACCGCGGAACCGGTGTGGCGACTTCCGAGCTGGGTGTTCTGGCGGGAGCGGACCGCATCGAGGGGACGCTGTTCGGCAACGGAGAGCGGACCGGCAATGTGGACATCGTCACGCTCGGTATGAATATGTTTTCCCACGGGATTGATCCGGGGCTGGATTTCTCGGATATGAACCGTCTGTCCTCCACCTATGAGCGGCTGACCCAGATGCAGATTTCCCCGCGTCACCCCTATGCGGGACAGCTCGTGTTTACCGCGTTTTCCGGTTCACATCAGGATGCCATCGCCAAGGGCTTGGCCTACCGGGAGGAGAGAGGAACCGAACGGTGGGATGTTCCCTATCTTCCGATTGATCCGAAGGATGTGGGGCGCACCTACGATTCCGATGTGATCCGCATCAACAGCCAGTCCGGAAAGGGCGGCGTCAGCTATGTCCTGAAGAACCACTTCGGGCTTGTCCTTCCGGCAAAGATGCGGGAGGATGTGGGCTATGCGGTAAAGCATGTCTCCGATGTGGAGCACAAGGAGCTCTCACCGCAGAAGATTTATGAGGTTTTCCGCGCGAAATATTTCCTCTATCAGGAGCATTTCTCTGTGAAGGCCTGCCATTTTCAGCAGGTTCAGGGGATCCGGGCGGAGATGACGGTGGCCTGCGACGGAAAGGAAGACACGGTGATCGCCTCCGGAAACGGGCGTCTTGACGCGGCCAGCAATGCGCTGAAGCAGTATTTTAACATTGAATACAAGCTGCAGGTTTATGAGGAGCATGCGCTTTCCCAGGGCTCTGCCTCCCAGGCGGCTTCCTACATCGGCATTGAGGATGCGGAGGGCCGGATGCACTGGGGCGTCGGGTTTGACGGCGATATCGTCAAGGCATCCATCCATGCGCTTTCCGTGGCGGTGAACCATCTGCTGGACTGTGCGGCAAAAAAAACTGAACCTTGATCCGCGCATGCGCGAGATCATGAATTATATCCAGACACACTATGATACGGTGACCCTGCAGCGCCTCTCGGAAGAGTTTTTCCTGTCTGTCCCGTATCTGTCAAAACATATAAAAGAAAAAACAGGGAAGTCGTTTTCCTCTATCGTCACGGGGATACGGATGCAGCATGCCTGCAATATGCTGAAGACAAAGGGCTCCACCATAGAGCAGATTGCGGAGGAGTCCGGGTATCCCAGCGTGGAGCATTTTAACCGGCAGTTTAAAAAGCTGTTTGGGGTCACGCCGGCGGCGTATCGGAATCAGTAAAGGAATGGTGTGATATGATTGAAATATGGAAAGCGATCCTGTTTGGTATCGTGGAGGGCATTACCGAGTGGCTGCCAGTCAGCAGCACCGGCCACATGATCCTTCTCGATGAGTTTGTGACGCTGGACGTGAGCGATGCGTTCTGGGACCTGTTCCTCGTGGTGATTCAGCTCGGAGCGATTCTGGCGGTCATCGCAGTCTATTTTCGGGATCTGATTCCGCTGAAGCGGGATCACGGAATCCGTCCGGATCGCGCAAAATGCAGTATGTGGCTGAAAATTATCGTGGCATCTATCCCGGCGGGCGTCGTGGGCGTCCTCTGGGATGATGTTTTTACGGAATTGTTTTATAACTTCCGAACGGTTGCGGTCATGCTGATTCTGGTTGGCATCGTTTTTATTGTGATAGAAAACAAAGGCCGCGGGAAGGAGCCTTCCGTGCGTTCCATTGAGGAGATCTCCTACGGGCAGGCCTTTCTCATTGGTATATTTCAGATGATCGCGGCGGTGTTTCCGGGGACTTCGCGCTCCGGTTCCACCATCATTGGTTCGCTGATGCTTGGAATCTCCCGGTCGACGGCGGCGCAGTTGACTTTCTTTCTGGCGAGTCCCGCGATGGTGGGCGGGAGGGCGATCTAGCTGCTGAAATATGACGGCGCATTTCAGGCGAATGAGCTTTTGCTGCTGGCGGTCGGGATGGCAGTGGCATTTCTTGTCTCGATTGCCGCAATCCGCTTCCTGATGTCCTATATCCGAAGGCATGATTTTAAAGTATTCGGTTGGTACCGCATCGTGCTCGGCGTGGTTGTGCTGGTATATTATACAATGAAAGTGTCGTGAATAGAAAAACGCAGATGAAAGAAGGATTATAATGGCTCTCACCTTCATATACGGGAACTCCGGCAGTGGGAAATCCGAATACATTTATCGAAAAATCGCTGATATGGCTGATCGTGCGCCGTATCAGCATTATTTTGTTGTGGTGCCGGAGCAGTTTACCATGAAGACACAGAGACGCCTTGTGGACTGCTCGGCAAACCACGTGATCATGAATGTTGATGTGGTCAGCTTTGAGCGGCTGGCATACCGTGTCTTTGACGAGCTCGGCATTCACCAGACCGTGATGGAGGAGACGGGAAAAAGTCTGGTGCTGCGCAGAATCGTGGAGGAAAAGGAGGACAGGCTGACGATCCTTAAGGGGAACCTGACGAAGATGGGATACATCGGTGAGCTGAAATCCGTGATCTCCGAGCTGATGCAGTACGGTATTTCTCCGGAAGATCTGGAGGATTTTCTCTGTAATCTTCAGGATGATTCCGCGCTTTCCATGAAATTGCAGGATATTTTGCAGGTCTACCGCGCGTTTGACGATTATCTCGGAGAGGACTATGTGACGGCGGAGAAGGTACTGGAGGTGCTGGAGGATGTGGCAGATGAATCCGCTCTTTTAAAGAGTGCGGTTCTCGTTTTTGACGGATACACGGGATTTACGCCGGTGCAGATGAACCTGCTCCGGAGACTGATGGGACTGGTCTCTGATATCTATGTGACCGTGACACTGGATCTGAGGGAACCGGTCTACCGCGCCGGGATGCGTGCGGCAGACGACACATTCCGCGGCAAAGCACAGATACAGGAGCTGTTTTATATGAGCCACAAGATGGTTCATGCGCTGACGGACGCGGCACGGGAGGCGGCTTTTGAGATTGCGGAGCCGATCCGGATTGAGGCGCGGGAACACAGCCGCTTTGCAAAGAATCCGGTTCTGGCGCATCTGGAGCAGAATCTGTTTCGCGCGCGCTGCCTCACCTATGAGGCAGACTGCGGAGATCATCTGCGTCTCTGTTCGCTGGCCTCCCCGCGGGCGGAGCTGGATTTTGCCGCGGCGACGATCGGCACGCTGGTTCGGGAAAAGGGCTATCATTACGGCGATTTTGCCATCGTCAGCGGCAATGTGGATTGCTATGAGCGATACGCGGATTCGGTGTTTTCCCGCTATGACATCCCGTATTTTGCGGACAGAAAACAGTCCGTTCTGTATCATCCGCTGATCGAACTGATCCGGGCGGCGATGGAGATGGCGCGGACCGATTACAGCTATGAGAGTGTTTTCCGCTTCCTGCGGACGGACCTCTGCGGATTTTCGCCCGATGAAACGGATCTGCTGGAGAATTACTGCATTGAGAAGGGAATCCGCGGCGCGGCAAAGTGGAAAAAGCGCTTTATCAAACCGTTTCACCGGCACGGGCGGGTTCCGGAGGACAGTGAATATGAGCAGTCCGTGCTGGAGCAGTTAAATCACCTGCGGGAACGCTTTTGGGAGCTTACCGGCGACACAATCGGGGAATTGCGGAAAAAGGATGCGTCTGTCCGCGAGCGGACGGAAACACTCTACGCGCTTCTCTGCCGGACGAAGGCGGAGGAGCAGCTGCGCAAACAAAAGGAGGAGTTTGAAGAGTCCGGCCAGGAGATTCTCGCCGCCGAATATCGTCAGATTTATAAGATTGTCATTGATCTCTTTGACAAGATGGCGGATCTGCTGGGAGAGGAAAGACTGACGATTGAGGATTACACGGATGTTCTGGAGGCCGGATTCGCCTCGGCAAAGGTGGGGGCAATCCCGCAGGGGAGTGATTGTGTGATACTCGGTGATATCGAGCGGACCCGTCTGGATGGAATAAAAGTTCTGTTTTTTATGGGAGTCAACGACGGCGTGATTCCAAAAAAACCGTCACGACAGAGTATTTTGTCCCAGTACGACCGGGAGAGGATGGAGTCCAACCGGATGGAGCTTGCGCCGGGAGAACGGGAGCAGGTGTTTTTGCAGCGCTTTTATCTCTATCTGAACCTGACAAAGCCCTCCTACGCCCTGTATCTGACCTATGCGCGAATGGACGGAGACGGCAAAGCGGTGCGGCCGTCCTACCTGATCGGTGTGCTGCAAAAGATGTTCCCGAAACTGACCATGGAAGAAATCGCAGCGGACGCCTCCATGCCCCCGATGACGGCAAAGAGCAGCGTGGAGACCTACCTGCGCGGGCTGACGCTGATCGGAGATACGGATCAGGCGGGAGAGAATATGGAGGAGTGGAAGGCTCTGCATCGCTGGTACATGGAAAACAGGGAGTATGCGCCGCGGATTCAGCGGATGTTTGAGGCACATTTTCAGGCATACACGGGAGAATCTCTGGAGGCTGATCTCGCGCGGCTTTTGTACGGAACGGTGCTGGTCAATTCCGTGACCCGGCTGGAGCTCTATGCCCGGTGTGCGTTTGCGCATTTTTTGGAATACGGCCTGAAGCTGGCTGACCGCAGGGAGTTTACCTTTGAGAATCTGGATATGGGAACGATGTTTCACTCGATTCTCCAAAAATACTGTACCCGTCTGGAAAAAACCTCCGGATGGGATCAGGTTACCGAGACACAGCAGGACGAGCTGCTTCGTGAAGCCATGGAGGAGGCAGTGCTTGAGATGCCGAATGAATCCCTGCTGGAGTCCTCGCGCAGCGCTTATGTGCTGGAGCGGATTTACCGGATCATGAAACGCAGCATCTGGGCTATGACCGAGCAGATCCGCCGCGGTGATTTCCGTCCGGAAGGCTACGAAGTGGAGTTTTCCAGTGTGAACAGGCTGACGCCCGAAACGCTGATGCGGACGGTGGGAAGTGTGGACCGTCTGGATCTCTATGAGAACGAGAATAAGATTTATGTGAAGGTTGTCGATTACAAATCGGGAAATACAAAATTTCAGCTTCTCTCCCTTTACTACGGGATGCAGCTTCAGCTGGTGCTCTACCTGAACGCGGCGATGGAGAAAGTGAAGAAGGAGCATCCGGACAAGGAGGTCATTCCTGCCGGAATCTTTTACTACCATCTGGATGATCCGATGGTGGATGCGGACGGCGCCGATGAGGAGGAGATCGCGCAGAAGATATTAAACAGCCTGCGCCCGAACGGTCTGGTCAATCTGGAACCGGTCGTCTACCTGCATATGGACCGGGATCTTTTGAAAAACAAAAAATCCGATGTGATCCCCGTGGCACTGAAAAATGACCGGACGCTCAGCAAAACCGGGACTTCCGCGGCCTCAACCGAAGATTTCGGGCATCTTGCGGAGCATGTCAGCCGGTGTATTGCGGATGAGGGACGGCAGATGCTGGAGGGCGACATCAGCGCAAAGCCGTATCGGCTGGCGGACCGGACCGGATGTGATTACTGCACCTTCCGGGGCGTGTGCGGCTTTGACCGGAAGGTGAACGGTTACGGGTACAAACAGGAAAAATATCTGAAGGATGAGGAAATCTGGGAACAGCTGCGGGCGAAGGATGACGGTGAGTCATGGAAAGCCGGACAGAAATAAGGCAGAGACTTGGCACAGAGAACCGGAAAGGCGGCAGTTTTATGTCAGGAGGAGCGGACAGAGAGTCTGAAAAGAACAGAATAGAGAAGACTGTCACAACGGAGGAGCCAAAAGTCAGGTGGACGCCGGAGCAGGAGCAGGTGATCTCTCTCAGGGACCGCAGCCTGCTTGTCTCCGCCGCGGCGGGTTCCGGGAAAACCGCGGTATTGGTACAGCGGATCATCTCCATGATCACAGACCCGGAGCGTCCGATGGATGTGGATGAGCTGCTGGTGGTGACCTTTACAAACGCTGCTGCGGCGGAGATGCGGGAGCGGGTACTCGCGGCCATCGAGGCCGCGGTGGAGGCGGAACCGTCCGATACCCATCTGCAGCGGCAGGTCTCGCTGATCCACAACGCGCAGATTACGACGATCGACAGCTTCTGTAAGCATGTTCTGCAGAACCATTTTTACAAAATCGGCTTAGAGCCGGGATTTCGCATTGCGGATGAGGGGGAGTTAAAGCTGTTGCGGGAGGATGTGTGTGACCGGGTGCTGGAACGGTTTTACGCGGAGCGCGATCCCGCGTTTCTCCGGTTTGCGGACAGTTACGCTTCCGCGAAGAGCGATCAGAATATACGGGATATGGTGCTGCGGCTCTATGATTTTGCCCAGAGCTATCCGTGGCCGCAGGAGTGGCTGGAGTCCTGCGCGGGGCAGTATGAGGCGGACACGGCGGAAGCATTGGAAGAGAAAAAGTGGATACAGGATTTTCTCACCTATCTCCGGATTCGGGTGGAGGAGATGGTCGGCCGGTATCGGAAGCTGTATGAGCTGACACTGGATGCAGACGGCCCGCAGCACTATGAGGCTGTGGTTCGCGATGACCTTCGCCAACTGGAGGAATTGCTTCGCACTGTGGAAGGAGAGGTGGCAGGAAATGAAAATGCCGGGAGCACAGAAATTGATCAGAAGGAGTCCCGGCTTGCCCGCTGGCAGGAGGCGCTGGATGCAATAAAATTCAAAGCACTGCCCGGAGGCGGAAAGTACACGGGCAGTGAGGAGAAACGAACCGCGGTTAAGACGGCCCGGGATCAGATCAAGGCACAGATCAAAGGATTTCGTGAGAAATATTTTTCCGCAGAGACGGATGTTCAGCTGGAACGGATGCAGAGAACCGGCGCGATGGTTCAGACGCTGGTGGCGGTGACAGAGGCATTTTCGGAGGCTTTTTCCGCGGAGAAGGCCGGGAAAAACATATTGGACTTTTCGGATCTGGAGCATATGGCGCTGCGGATTCTTGTGGATCCCGTGACGAAACAGCCGACTGAGACAGCGGCGGAATATCGCGCACATTTCCGTGAGATCATGATCGACGAGTATCAGGACAGCAACTATGTGCAGGAGGCGCTTCTGACGGCAGTTTCCGGCATTCCGGAGGGGCATGAAAATCTGTTTATGGTGGGGGATGTCAAACAGAGCATCTATCGCTTCCGTCTGGCGCGGCCGGAGCTGTTTATGGGAAAGTATGAGAGCTTTTCCGTCGATGACAGCAAAACCCAGCGGATTGATCTCCACAAAAATTTCCGCAGCCGGGGAGAGGTTGTGGATGTGGTCAACGATATCTTTGCGCGGATCATGGGGCGCGACCTCGGCAATGTGGAATATGACGCGGACGCCGCGCTCTATATGGGAGGGAGCTTTGCGGAGTATGAGGATCCGGACTGCTGCCGGCCGGAGTGTCTGCTGGTGGAGGAAAACCCGGCGGAGCGCAGCCGGAAGGTTACCGAGGCGAGGGCTGTGGCTCAGCGGATCCGCGAGATGATCCGGAGCGGCGAGATTCCCGGAAAACAGTATAAAGATGTCGTGATTCTCCTTCGATCGCTCTCCGGATGGGCGGAAACATTCCAGTCGGTTTTTGAGCAGGAGGGGGTTCCGCTGTTGGTCTCCTCACAGACCGGATATTTTTCCGCGCAGGAGGTGCAGGTCATTCTTGCCATGCTGCGTGTGCTGGACAATCCCCGTCAGGATATCCCACTTGTGACGGTGATGCGGTCGCCAATCGGGGATTTCTCCGGGGAAGAGCTGGCCGCGATACGCCTGTATGATGAAAAACTGCCGTTTTTTGCCTGTGTTGAGAAAATCGGAAAATCGAATGCATCCGGTCGGTACGAAGAAGGTTCCGATGCGGAGGAGGAAAGAGCGCCCGCCCCGGGAAGCGGGAAGGACTGGGCGAAGATGTACCCGGATCTGCAAAAAAAGACGGAAGGCTATTGGCTGATGACGGAGTCGTT
This sequence comes from Clostridiales bacterium, assembly GCA_021205085.1. Lineage (GTDB taxonomy): Bacteria > Bacillota > Clostridia > Lachnospirales > Lachnospiraceae > Eubacterium_I. The sequence goes on from JAJPYF010000076.1 coordinate 8,665, forward strand.
CCGCAGCCGCGTTCCCTATACGCCGATCCATTCCCTGATCCAGCAGATTTACGATGAGACCGGTTACCGCGATTATGTGACGGCCATGGCTGCCGGAGAGCAGCGGCGCGCTAACCTTGATATGCTGCTGGAAAAGGCCATCACCTACGAGCAGACGAGCTACCACGGTCTGTTTCACTTCATCCGCTACATCGACCGGCTGATGAAATACGATGTGGATTACGGCGAGGCGGAGACCGTCAGCGAGCAGGAAAACGCGGTGCGCCTCATGACCATCCACAAGAGCAAGGGGCTGGAATTCCCTATTGTCGTTCTGGCCGGGATGGGAAAGCAGTTTAATATGCAGGATGAGCGGGATCGGATGATTTTTCATCCGGAATACGGCATCGGTCTGAAATATTTCGATGCGGAGCGCCGGACGAAACAGGATACCCTGATCCGTCAGGTTTTCGCGATTGAGACGAAAAAGGAGAACATGGGCGAGGAGCTTCGCATCCTCTATGTCGCGCTGACCCGTGCAAAGGAAAAGCTGATTCTGGCGGGGATGGAGCCGAAGAAGGATCTGCTGTCAGGCCGCAGGATGGAAGCGCCGTTTGCAAAGCTGGAATTTACACAGCGGCTGGATGCAACCTGCTATTGGGACTGGGTTTTGCCGGCGCTTAAAAGCAGCGGCAGCTCCTGCCGGATTTGCCGGAGCGGGCTGGAGGAGCGCGTGGAGAGCGAGCAGAGAAAGCAGGAGAGCATTCTTCTTGAAAAAGAAAGGGTCTGCGAGGAGCTGCGCAGTATCGACCCGGTGATCTATGAGAAAACGGCAGCGCGTCTCTCATGGGAATATCCGTATGAGGAGAGCGGTGTGCTGAAGCAGAAAGTGTCCGTATCGGAGATTAAGCACCGCGCGATGGAGGAAGCCGGGGCGCTGACGGAGGAGGACGGCGGGGAAAGCCTGTTTCCGGAGGAGATACCGGTTCCGTACATTCCGAAGTTTGTGCAGGCGCAGGAGGAGAATCTCGGCGCTCTGCGGGGAACCGCAGCCCATCGCTTCCTGGAGTGTCTGGATTTTGCGTCGATTCCGGATTCCTTCGCTGATTCAGAGAGAAATGCTGCCGGATGGAAAGCGGCAAACGCGTGGCTGGAAGCGCAAGCCGCAGGGTATGTTGCATCGGGACGTATAAGAAAAGAGGAAGCGGCACTACTGAATCTGCATCAGATGGCACGGTTTCTTACGTCCGGGATCGCGGGAAGGATGAGAGAGGCGGCGGCCTGCGGATGTTTGACGAAGGAACAGCCGTTTGTGATGTCGCTGCCCGCAAAGCAGGTCTGGAGCAGGGTAAATTCGGAGGAGACGGTTCTCGTGCAGGGCATTATCGATGTGTTCTGGGAGGAAGAGGACGGGATTGTACTTCTGGATTACAAAACGGATCGCGTGGAGCGCGCGCAGGAGCTCGTGCAGCGTTATGAGGCGCAGATGCGGCTTTATGCGGAAGCGCTGAACCGGCGGTTTGCGGGGAAGCGGGTGAAGGAGACGCTGATCTATTCGTTTCGGTTGGATGAGGTGATTGTTGTCTGAAGAGGAGGTAGAAAATGAGAATAATTCTGGCTTCGGCGTCGCCGAGGCGGCGGGAGCTGTTGGCGCGGCTGGGTATGGATTTTGAGGTGATTCCGTCGAAGGGCGAGGAGGTCATCACGAAGGAGATTCCGGCGGAGATCGTAACGGAGCTTGCGGTTCAGAAGGCGCAGGCGGTGGCAAAGCTGCTGAAAGACGGAGCAGAGGAGGATATTCTGCTTATCGGTGCGGACACGATTGTTGTAAACGAAGGGGAAATTCTTGGAAAGCCGGCGGACGAGGCGGATGCCTGCCGGATGCTTCGCGCCCTGTCCGGACGGATCCATCAGGTCTATACCGGTGTGTGTCTGATCTATCGGTGCAGGGATGAGGAGCGGACGCATACATTTTATGAGAAAACAGATGTGGATTTTTTTCGATGACGGAGCAGGAGATCTGGGATTATGTCACCACGGGAGACCCGCTGGACAAGGCGGGCGCTTACGGCATTCAGGGAGTCTGCGGAAAGTTTATCCGCGGTATACGGGGCGATTATAACAATGTCGTCGGGCTGCCGATCGCAAGACTCTATCAGGAGTTGAAGGGTTTTTGTTGCACATATGGAAAAATACGGGTATAATCAACCCGAACAGGAAAGCGGAAAGGCGGAATGCAGCATGGGTGAATATGATGATGTGGTGATCCGGACATTTCTGGAGAAGCAGCTTCAGCTGTTTCCGGAGGTTGTGGCGGAGACACCGGAGGAGGCCGAGGAGTTTCTGGATATCTGTATGGCGTCGGTC
>JAJPYF010000076.1:11020-12229 GCA_021205085.1 Clostridiales bacterium
CCGGAATATCAAAGAGGGCAGGGAGTGCTTTGACAGCTACGGCGCGGATATTTCCGGGATGAAAAAGGCGGATTTTGAGGCGGCGGCGGAGGTTTTCACTCTTCCGGACGGACGATATCTGGTGGTGCTGGCGTAAGTACATTTCGGAAACCGATTACAGTGTACAGTGAGAATGTGAGAAACCGGCAGGAGACGATACCAACCATGCGAAAGATACATATGAAGCTTCAAAAAAGTGAGAGAGGACAGGTTGTAAAACCCGGCGGAAACCATCAGGGCAGACCGGCAGGAAGGGTACCCCGCACAGCCGCCGTGATTTTGCTGTCCGGGATTCTGCTTTTGTCGGAAGGATGCTCCTCGGATATCCCGATTGTCTCATCGGTTGCGACCGCCTCCTATGTGTTTGCCGTGGGAAGCGAGCAGTGCTCCGTGGAGGAGGCAAAGATGATACTTCTCCAGTATCAGAAGGAGTATGCGACACTCTACGGTGTCAATCTGTGGGATCATGATTACGGTGAGGAGGAAAGTCTGGAGAACTATGTGAAGGATCTGACGGTCTCCCAGCTGGCGGAAGTATATACACTGGATGTGATTGCCGCTGAGCAGGAGGTGGCGCTTTCAGAGGGGGAAAAGGATGAGGCGGCGGCTGCCGCGCACGATTACATAGATTCTCTCTCAGAGGCGGAGCTGGATTATCTGGGAGCCGATGAATCGGCCGCAGAGTCTTTGTTTGAACGGTATCTTCTGGCGCAGAAGCTTTACGCAAGCCTGACAGAGAATGTCTCACAGGAGGTCAGCGATGATGAGGCACATGTGATGGAGATGGAGCAAATCTGTGTCTCCGATGCTGAGACGGCTGCAGAAGTGCTGGCGAAGCTGGACGAAGGATCCGACTTCTCTTCTCTGGCTGAGTCCTATAATGAGAGCGAGACAACCTCGATTCAGGTCAGCCGTACCACCTACTCCGAGGAGGTCACGGAGATTTTGTTTGCGCTGGATACCGGCATGTACAGTGATGTCATTGAGATTGACGGCAGCTATTATCTGTTCTACTGCACGAATTATTTCAATGAGGAGCTGACGGATGCGAACAAGGAAAAAGTGGTCAGCCAGAGAATGGAAGAGGCGGTGACAAGCACCTATAACACCTATAAAGACCAGCTGGATTCCACACTCAACGAGGCAGTCTGGGATGAGGTGACCGTGGAT
>JAJPYF010000094.1 GCA_021205085.1 Clostridiales bacterium
ACATGGACGGATATTGTCATGCAGATCCGTTTCCCGCGGGCGATGGCGGCGATGATACTGGGCGGCGGGCTGGCTCTGTCCGGGTATCTGCTGCAGACTTTTTTCCACAATCCGATCGCCGGTCCTTATGTTCTGGGGATTTCCTCCGGTGCGAAGCTGGTTGTGGCGTTGTTTATGGTCTGGTGTCTGGCCGGATCGATCCGTGTCACATCATGGGGGATGATCGCGGCAGCCTTTGCGGGTGCCATGATTTCCATGGGATTTGTGCTTTTGCTTTCCAAAGCGGTGGACCGGATGTCTATTCTCATTGTGGGCGGCGTGATGATCGGTTATATCTGCTCGGCAATCACGGAGTTTGTGGTGACGTTTGCGGATGATTCCAATATTGTCAATCTCCATAATTGGTCTCAGGGGAGCTTCTCCGGTATCACATGGAACAATGTGGCTGTGATGGCGGTGGTCATTTTTGCCGCAACATTTTGTGTGTTTCTTCTGTCAAAGCCGATCAGCGCCTATCAGATGGGGGAGGCTTATGCGGCGAATATGGGTGTGAATATCCGGCTGTTCCGTGCGGCGCTGGTTCTGCTTTCCAGCGTGCTGTCGGCCTGTGTGACGGCCTTTGCGGGGCCGGTTTCCTTTGTCGGGATCGCGGTGCCGCATCTGATGAAAAGCTTATTCCGGACGGCAAAACCGCTGGTCATGATTCCGGCATGCTTTCTGGGCGGTGCGGCATTCTGCCTCTTCTGTGATCTGTTGGCGCGGGTGCTTTTTGCGCCGACGGAGCTTTCCATCAGCACGGTGACGGCGGTGTTTGGTGCGCCGGTGGTAATATATGTCATAATACACAGGGATCAGAGGAAACAAACATGAGCAAGGATTTTTATTTTCACATAGAAAACCTTACCGTCGGTTATCAGGGCGTTCCCCTGATCCGCGACATTGAGATCCACGTGCAGCGCGGAGAAATCCTGACCCTGATCGGCCCCAACGGCGCGGGGAAGACGACGATCATGAAAAGCATTATCCGCCAGCTTGCGCCGCTCGCCGGGGTGGTGTGTCTGGACGGGAAATCACTGCAGGCGATCTCACCGCAGGAATTATCCGAAAAAATGTCCGTGGTGCTCACGGAGCGGATTCATCCGGAGCGGATGACTTGTGAGGATGTGGTTGCCACCGGACGTTATCCGTACACCGGAAGGTTCGGGATTCTGGGGGAGCGGGATCGGCAGGCAGTCAGGGAAGCCATGGAAGCAGTCAATATCCTTGATCTGGCGGAGTGTGATTTTGAGAAGATCAGCGACGGGCAGAAGCAGCGCATTATGCTGGCGCGTGCGTTCTGTCAGGAACCGGAGCTGATTGTTCTGGACGAGCCGACCTCCTTTCTGGATATCCGGTATAAACTGGAGTTTCTGACCGTGCTCCAGAAGATGGCGCGGGAGCGCGACCTCTCGGTCATTTTGTCGCTTCACGAGCTTGATCTGGCGGAGCGGATCTCGGATCGGGTGGCCTGTATCCGGGACGACCGGATCGACCGTCTCGGCACGCCGGAGGAAATTTTCACGGATGGATATATCGAATCGCTTTTTCAGGTGACAGCCGGTTCCTGCGACGGACGGACCGGCAGTCTGGAGCTTGCGGCGCCGCGGGGGAAGCCGGAGGTTTTTGTCATCGCCGGCTGCGGGACAGGAATGCCTGTCTTCCGCCGCCTGCAGCGGGAAGCGGTTCCCTTTGCGACCGGCATTCTCTGGGAAAATGATCTGGATTATCCCTGTGCGAGAGCGCTGGCGGCCGAGGTGATCAGCACGGCTCCGTTTTCGGATGCGGATGAGGAGACTTATCAGAGGGCGCGGCAGGTCATGCGAAGCTGCAAACGAGTGATCTGTACACTGGATCCGGCCGGAATCGGGGTTCACGGAGAGGTACTTCGCAGACTGTATCAGGAAGCCTGTGAGAGCCGCGCTTTAATCTGATAATAGAATAAAATAAAACCTCTTGCGCAAAGGGAATTTTATGTGTATACTTTCATAGATAGTGATTTTGATAAGGGAGACGAACCGAAGATGACCAAGCCGACTTTTGTCACAAAGGAACAGATTGAGGAGATTGTAAAGACATATCCGACGCCATTCCATCTGTATGATGAGCGCGGGATTCGTGAGAACGCACGGGCTGTAAAGGAGGCTTTCTCGTGGAATCCGGGATTTCGCGAATATTTTGCAGTGAAGGCGACGCCGAATCCGTTTTTACTGAACATATTAAAGGAATACGGCTGCGGGACAGACTGTTCTTCCATGACAGAGCTGATGCTCTCGGACGCGTTGGGATTTTCCGGGGAGGAGATTATGTTTTCCTCCAACGATACACCGCCGGAGGAGTTCCTCTATGCGAATGAGATCGGCGCGACGATCAATCTGGACGATTTTACGCACATCGCGTATCTGGAGAATCTGATCGGCGATTTCCCGGAGACGATGAGCCTCCGCTATAATCCGGGCGGGGTCTATACGCTGAGCAACGGCATTATGGACAACCCCGGCGATGCAAAGTACGGATTTACAAAGGAGCAGATCATTGAGGGCTACCGTATTTTAAAGGAAAAGGGCGTAAAGCGTTTTGGTCTGCACGCGTTTCTGGTGAGCAACACGGTGACGAATGACTATTATCCGACGCTGGCAAAGACCCTGTTTGAGCTTTGCCTTGAGATCCGGGAGAAGACCGGAGTGCAGATAGACTTCATCAACCTTTCCGGCGGGGTCGGCATTGCCTACCGGCCGGAGGAGACGCCGAATGATATCCGGGCGATCGGAGCCGGGGTGAAGCGCGTATACAATGAGGTGCTTGTCCCCGCGGGTATGGGCGATGTGGATATTTATACAGAGATGGGGCGGTTTATGATGGGACCCTACGGATGTGTGGTCACACAGGCGATTCATGAGAAGCACACATACAAGGAGTACATCGGCGTGGATGCCTGCGCGGCAAATCTGATGCGCCCGGCCATCTACGGAGCCTACCACCATATTACGGTGGCAGGGAAGGAGGATGCGCCTTGCGACCACAAATATGATGTGGTCGGATCTCTCTGCGAAAACTGTGATAAATTCGCCGTTGACCGTATGCTGCCGAAGATCGACATGGGCGACTATCTGATTATCCATGACTCCGGCGCCCACGGTTTTTCCATGGGATACAATTACAACGGCCGGCTCCGGTCCGCGGAGATTCTCTTAAAAGAGGACGGAAGCGCGCAGCTGATCCGCCGGGCAGAGACACCGAAGGACTATTTTGCGACCTTCGACTGCTTTGACATTGTCAAAAATCTGGTTTCGGACTGATGAAACTTTGTGAAAATAAAAACTTATATTGACGGTCTTCTTTTCTATTGTTACAATAAATGTATCATTTTCAGAAGAGGCAAGGGCGCCGTGAGAGACGAGAGTTTTTCACAGCGCCCATTTTTATTGTTTTCGCAGGAAAGGAGACACGGAATATGAGCGCGTTTGAACCGATTTTGTGTGGGATTCCGGGAGTCGATGAGACACTGGACAGCATCCGGCTGGGCGACAATGTGGTCTGGCAGGTTTCGACACTGGAGGAGTTTCAGTTCTTTGCCGGCCCGTTTGTAAAACAGGCGATCGCGGACGGGCGGAACCTGATTTATATGCGGTTCGGAGACCATGAGCCGCTGCTTTCACCGCAGCCTGGGCTGAAAATATACGAGTTTGACCCGAATGAGGGGTTTGAGACCTTCACCGTGAATATCCGCAGCCGGATCACGGAGGAAGGGTACGACGCGTTCTATGTTTTTGACAGTCTTTCTTCTCTCCAGTCGGTCTGGTACACGGACCTGATGATGGGGAATTTTTTCCGCCTGACCTGCCCGTATCTCTTTATTCTGGACACGGTAGCCTATTTTCCGCTGCTTCGCGGGCGCCACTCCTATGACGCGGTGGCGAAGATACGGGATACGACTCAGCTCCTTCTGGATGTCTATTCCGGGGATGGCAGGACTTATCTGCAGCCCTTAAAGGTCTGGAACCGGAATCTGCCGGAGATGTTTCTCCCGCATGTCTGCGACATGGAGACCGGCGGATGTAAGACCCTGCGCAGCGGTATCCCGCTGAGCCGGTATTATCATCTGGTGGATGAGGTGAAGGCGGAGAGCCAGGATCAGAATCTGGACAGCTACGACCGGTTTTTCGCGCTGGCGCGTCTTGAATACAAGCACGGCAATTTCACCGGGGAGATGGAGGATCAGATCATTGAGAGCACGATGACGAAGGATCCGAAGCTTCACGAGCGGATCAAAGCGTACTTTACGCCGAAGGATTATTTTAAGCTCCGCGACCGGATGGTGGGGAGCGGGGCGATCGGGGGAAAAGCCTGCGGCATGCTTCTGGCGCGGCGGATTGTCGAGACCCGTCTCCCGGAATATGCGTCTTACACGGAGCCGCACGACTCCTTCTATATCGGTTCGGATGTGTTTTACAGCTATATTGTGGCCAACGACTGCTGGAAGATGCGGTTGGCCCAGCGGACGCAGGAGGGCTATTACACGGAGGCGGAGCCGCTGCGGCAGGCGCTTTTGTCCGGCGAGTTTCCGCCGGATATCCGGGAAAAATTCCGCGCTCTTCTGGAGTATTACAGCGGCAGCCCGATCATCGTGCGCTCCTCCAGCTTTCTGGAGGATGGATTTAACAACGCCTTTGCCGGAAAGTATGAGTCGGTATTCTGCGTAAATCAGGGTACACCCGAGGCGTGTCTGGAGGATTTTGAGGCTGCCGTGCGGACGGTCTACGCCAGCACGATGGACATTTCTGCGCTGGAATACCGGCGGCAGAGAGGGCTGGAACAGATGGATGAGCAGATGGCAGTGCTGGTGCAGCGTGTGTCCGGCTCATTCTGGGGAGATTATTATTTCCCGGCGGCAGCGGGTGTGGGCTACAGCTACAGCATGTACCGGATGCGGAAGGATATGGATATGTCCGCAGGACTGCTCCGCATCGTGGCGGGGCTCGGCACCCGCGCGGTAGACCGGCCGGAGAATGATTATCCGCGCCTGTCCGGTCTGGACCGGCCGGATGTCCCCCTCTACAGCTCTGTCGCGGACCGGCACCGGTATTCCCAGAGAAATATTGATGTTCTGGATATTTCGGAAAACCGGATCCGGACGCTGACCTTTGACTCTCTCATGGATCAGCTCCCGCTCTGGTATAAAAAGGCGGTGATGGAGCGGGATTATGAGGCGGAGGCCGCGCTGAAACGGCTGAACCGCTGGCGGCAGGTCTGGTTTGTCAATTGCCAGAAACTGTTGGGAAACCGGGTTTTTACCGCGTATATGCAGAAAATCCTGAAGGTGCTGGAGGAGGTTTACGGGAATCCGGTGGATATCGAGTATACCGTCAATATCGATGAGGAGGGCGAGTTTGTCGTCAATCTGGTACAGTGCCGTCCGCTCTACACTGGCGCGCAGGGAGGCGCGGCGGTGATTCCGGAGATTGCGAGGGAGGACATTTTCTTTTCACTGACGGATTCCTCCATGGGAAATTCCCGGGAAACCCGCGTGGATGTGGTAGTGCAGATTGACCCGATCGCCTATTACGAATATCCGTATAATCTGAAGCCGCAGGCGGCGGAGGCGCTCCGCAGGCTGAATCTTTATTATCGGGAACGCGGGAAAAAGATCCTGCTGATGACGCCGGGACGGGTGGGAACATCCTCCCCGGAGCTTGGCGTGCCGGTGACCTTTGCGTCCATTTCTAATTGCTGCGGCATCTGCGAGGTCTCGGATAACCGGGCAGGATACACGCCGGAGCTCAGCTACGGCAGCCATCTGTTCCAGGATCTGGTGGAGGCGGATATTTTCTACTGCGCCGTCTGGAATGATCACAGGACGCCCGTCTATGAGGAGCACTTTTTTGATGATCTGGAGAATCACTTTGCACAGATCTGTCCGGATATGGAACCGTTGTTTTCCATGTTCCGGGTGGTGGAACCGGAAAATCTGTATTTCTGGAATGATGTGAAATCAGGTCGGACTTTGTGCGGCAGAAAACAGGAAATATGATGCCTTTTTGTTGACAATACTTCTGTAAAAAGCTAAACTTTCATTAAAAGAAATGATTGTTTGGTCAGGTGGAGTATTGATGAGAAAAGCCGGAAGTAAGTATTTGCTGAGAAGTATTAAAAAGAATTGGGTTTCCTTTTTTGCGGTTTCCTTTATTGCGGCGACCAGCATCGCGGTTTTTCTCGGCCTGAACTACGCATCGACTGCGATTCTTGACGAGACAGATGCGTAGTTTGTCATCATCCGGCTGGCGACGGCGGAGATTACCTCTGCGGACGGCATCACAGAGGAGGATCTGGAGACGATCTCCGGGTGGGATGGCGCAGACACCGTGGAGGGCGGTTACTCGACGACGGTCCGGATGGATACCGGGACAGAGCGGATTATCCTGCAGGCACTGTCCCTCTGCGACGAGCTGAACGTGCCGGAGGTGCTGGAGGGGACGCTGCCCTCCGCTTCGGACGAGGCGGAAGTCGAGGAGATGCTCGCAGAGAAGGAAGGCATCCGGGTCGGCGATACGCTGACGCTGGAACACGGGGGAGATCTGGTGACGGATACCTTCACCGTGACGGCAATCATCAATCAGCCGGCGTACTGCCTTGCCGATTTTGACGATTCAAGGGGGCAGAGCGCGGAGGGAATCGGTTCTGCATCCTATTACATACAGTTCACACAGGAAGCGTTCAATGCGGATTATTACGGCGGCCGTTATACGAAAGCGTATGTCCGGAATGATGCGCTGGATGAGGTTTCTTATTTCTCGTCGAAATACACGCAGCGGGAAGCCGCCTTGACAGAGGAGTTTGAGGAGCTGGGACAGGAGGACTGGATCATCTCCGGCCGGAATGAGATGGGAGATCTCCGCGGAATTCAGATCACCGTGGACGGGATTTACGGCGTGAGCTATGCAGTGTCATTTCTCTTTCTTCTGGTAGCAATCGTGGTCTGCTATTCGGCCGTCACGCGGATGATCGATGAACAGCGGACGCTGATCGGGGCGCAGAAGGCCCTCGGTTTTTCCTCAAAAGAGATTTTGTCACATTATATGCGCTACAATGCACTCTGCGCGGTGTTTGGGATCCTGATCGGTCTTGCCCTTACCGGAATCGTGGAGTTTATCGTGCTCTCTATTTTTACAGAAGATTTTGTGATCGGGACGATCCCGCTGACCTTTGCGTGGAGATACGGTCTGATCGCAGTGGGACTCTGTCTGGCGGTATTTCTCCTGGCGACATGGGCGGCCTGCGCAAAGCTGGTGAGGCAGCCTGCGACAGTCTTGCTTCGCGGGGAAGTACCCGCGCAGGGGAAACAATTCTTTTTTGAAAATTGGAAGGGATATCGGAGGCTTGGCCTGTATTCCCGCACCATGATAAAAAATACCCTCGGCGATAAGGGGCGTATGATGACGACGATCGTGGGCGTGGCGGGCTGTGTTTCTCTTCTTGTCATTTGCTTTTCCATGCGGTTATCCATCGCAAATTCCACAAGTATACAGTTTGAACGGTATTTTTTATATGAAAACCGTCTTGTGATTGACAGCAACGTCGGCTCCGCGGAGGAATTCGAGGCGATTCTGGATGAGGAAGACATCCCCTACACGGCGGTTCAGGACAAATTAAAGAGTTTCCGTGCGGACGGCGGAGACTGGGAGAGCGTTCATGTCGTTGCCGTGCCGGATGCGGAGGAGCTGGCGGAGTATATGGTTCTTGAGGATGCGGACACAGGGGAAATCAGGGAGGTCCCGGAGAATGGGGTTCTTGTCTCCTCGAAGTGCGCGGAGCTCTATGATCTGTCGGCCGGGAGTACGGTGGAGATCATGGACTCGGAGGGGAACGGGCAGGAGGTTCAGATCGCAGGCGTGATTGAGCACTATCTCCCCTACCATCTGTTTGTGACGACAGACAGCTATTATGAGGAGGCTGTGGGAGAGACGGCGGATTCCTGTGTGTATCTCCTGAAGGGCGGCATTGACGGCCTGTATGATCAGGTTCGGAATATGGACGGCTTTTTATCCCTGAAGGACAACAGTGTGTTTGAGGAGGCTGTGCAGGCGGATGTGGGTTCTGTCAATATTATGATCGCGCTCTGCCTCGTTTTGTCCGCCGTGATGGCGGTGCTGGTTCTTCTGAATCAGATTGTTATGCACATTAACCGCAAATCACGGGAACTGGCCGTGATGCGGGTCAACGGTTTTACATTAAAGGAGACCAGGGCGTATGTGTACAGGGATAACATTGTTCTGACCGTGATCGGATTTGTGATCGGATGCGGCTTTGGACTGGCGCTGTCTTATGTGGTGATCCGAATGATCGAGACAGGAGCACTCCGCTATGTCCGGACGCCGAGTCCGCTCGCCTGCCTGTATGCGTGTGCGGTCGGCGCGCTGTTTGCCGTGATTGTCAATCTGATCGCACTGCGCCGAATCCGGTATCTGAATCTGACAAATGTAAGCGGGAATTAAGAAAACAGATGTAATTCAGAGTTTTTTGCATATGGAAAGGGGAAGGAATTTCATGGGTACGAACAACAGAATTGACTATGCACAGGTGGTATGGGAGATTACAAAGCTTTTGCAGGAATCTGACTCTCTGGAGGATGCGCTGCGGACAAGTCTTGAGGAGGTCATAAAGGCGGTCGGAGCGGAGGCCGGAACGGTCTGGGCGTATAATGCGGGCGGCGACCGGCGGATTTATCCGTCCTTCTGGATTGGCGGTGCCGACCTGACAGGCTTAAGTCTTGCACCGGGGGAGGGCATCGCGGGTGCGGTGGTTCAGACAGGAAAGACCACGGTGGTGAAGGATTGCCAGAAGGATGAGCGCTGGGCCGGACGCTTTGACGAGGTGACCGGGTTTGTGACCAGAAGCATGGTCTGCGTCCCGCTGGCAAATAAGTATGAGGTGATCGGCTGCATTCAGATCATCAATAAAAAGGACGGCTCTCTGTATGACGACGAGGATGTCAGTCTCTGCGAGAATCTGGCGATGCTGGCTGCCATCGCGGTGGATGAGCGCGGCTTAAATTTGGGCTTTACGGAGGAGAAGAAAGCGATCGTCTCCCTGCGGGATGTCAGAAAGACATTCGGGGAGGGGGAAAATCAGGTGCAGGCGCTGAAGGGCGTTAATCTCGATGTCCGAGAAGGAGAATTTCTTGTCATTCTCGGCGAATCCGGCTGCGGGAAATCGACTCTGCTCAATATTATCGGCGGAATGGATGAGTTGACGAGCGGAACCTTTCTGTTTGATGGTGAGGACTATTCCCATGTGGATGAAAAGACACTGACGATGTACCGCAGGCATTCGGTGGGATTTATTTTTCAGGCATACAACCTTATGCCGACGCTGACGGCTGAGGAGAATCTGGATTTTATCGGTGAACTGTGCGACGATCCCATGAAGGCGGAGGATGCGCTTCAAAGCGTCGGACTGGCACAGCGGAAGGGGAGTTACCCGGCGCAGATGTCGGGCGGGCAGCAGCAGCGCGTATCCATTGCCAGGGCGTTGGTGAAAAAACCGCGGATCATTCTGGCTGATGAGCCGACCGCGGCGCTGGATCATGAGACCAGCATCGAGGTCCTCACCGTATTGGAGGACGTGGTGAAGTCCGGTGCCACACTGCTGATGGTGACTCATAACGAGGAGATCGCGAAGATGGCCAACCGCGTGATCCGCTTAAAGAGCGGCGTGGTCGCCGAGGTGGTTGTGAATCGGCATCCGGCGAGTGCAGAAGAACTGGAGTGGTAATGAAAAAAGCGAGAAGAAAGTGTCTATGGAAAAGCATACGGAAAAACGGGGTTTCCTTTTTTGCCGTCGCACTGATCGTCATGACCAGTATTGCGATCTTTTTCGGTCTGCAGTCTACGGGAACAGCGATGCTTCGCTCGGCAGACCGATACTTTGTCAGTAACAAACTGGCGGCTCTGGAAATTACCTGCCCGAACGGGATCACAGAGGACGATATCGAGGCGATCGCTCAGTGTGAGGGCGCGGATGTCGTGGAGGGCGGTTACGCGACGACGGTTCTGATGGACGGTGAGACGGAGCAGATACTGCTTCAGGCACTTTCCCTTTGCAGTGAGATAAACGAGCCGGTGGTGCTGGAGGGAACGCTGCCAACGGAGTCGGATGAAGCGGCGGTGGAAGAGATTTTCGCTGAGGAACAGGGCATTCAGGTGGGTGATGAGATCACTCTGGAGCATGACGGAGAGCTGGTGACAGACACCTTTGTTGTGACAGCAGTGATTAATCAGCCGGCTTACTGCTGTGCGGTGATCGATGATGCAAGGGGAACGGCATCAGAGGGAACCGGCTCTGTGTCGTATTACATTGAGCTTACCGGGGAAGCATTTAACCCGGGATACTATGGCGGATTGTACACGAAGGCATATGTCAGAAGTGAGGCGATGGATGAGGTTTTCTCTTATTCTGACAAATATTCTGAGATGGAGACGGATCTGAAGGAGGCGCTGGAAGAACTGGATGAGGATTGGATCATATCCGGTCGGAATGACATGGGAGATCTTCGCGGAATCAAGGTCACGGTGGACGGCCTCTATGATCTGGCTTATGCCATGTCCCTTATCTTCCTTCTGGAGTCAATTATCGTATGCTACGCTGCGATTACAAGGATGATTTCGGATCAGCGGACGCTGGTCGGGGCGCAGAAAGCGCTGGGGTTTACGCCGCGGGAGATACTGACACACTATTTGCTTTACAATACACTTTGCGCGGCGATCGGAATCGTTCTCGGTTTTGTCGCCGGTGTGTGTATCGTGGAAAATCTCATGCTGCATATTTTCTCATTGGAGATTCTGGTCGACCCGCTGGCTCTGACCTTTGCATGGAAGCCTGCCCTGTTGTCGGCGGTTATCTGCATGGCGATTTTCCTGCTTGCGGCGTGGGCGGCCTGCGCAAAGCTGGTAAAGCAATCGGCGACGACGCTTTTGCGCGGCGAGATCCCTGCCAGGGACAAACCTTTCTTTTTTGAAAAACGAAAAGGCTACAAAAATCTCAGCCTGTATTCCCGCACCATGATTAAGAATGTGCTTGGCGACAAGGGCCGCATGATGACGACGATCATGGGCGTGGTGGGATGTATCGCCCTGCTGGTGATCTGTTTTACTCTGAAGATGTCGATGGAGGAATCCTCCGTGATTCAGTTTGAGCAGTATTTTCTGTACCAGAATCGCATGGTGATCGACAGCAGTACGGGATCTGTTGAGAATTTTGAGGAAGTTCTGGAGGAAGAGGAGATTTCATACACGGTCGTGCAGGATAAGGTGAAGAATTTCCGTGTGGACGGGGGAGACTGGGGGATCGCCCATGTCGTTGCCGCATCGGATTCTGAGGAGCTGGCGGATTATATGGTGCTGGAGGATATTGAAACGAAGGAGGTTGTGGAGATTCCGGAGGACGGGGTTCTGATCTCCAGAAGATGCGCGGAGCTGAACGGTCTGTCGGCCGGAAGCACGATTGAATTGATGGATTCGGAGGGGAACGCGAGGGAATTGCAGGTCGCGGGCGTGATCGAACACTATCTGTCGTATCATTTATTTGTGATGTCGGACAGTTATTATGAGGAAATTATGGGCGAGGAGGCGGATGCCTGTGTATTTCTGCTGAAGGGTGAGATTGACGGACTATATGAAGAAGTGTGCGATATGGATGGGTTTATGTTCCTGAGAGACAACAGTGAGTATGTGCTGGACGCAGCTTCCGTGAATATGGTCATTGCGATCTGTCTGGTTCTGTCTGCGGCGATGGCTCTGCTGGTGATCTTAAATCAAATTGTCATGCATATCAACAAGAAGTCGCGGGAGCTGGCGGTGATGCGCATCAACGGATACACGCTCAAGGAGACCCGGGC
>JAJPYF010000035.1 GCA_021205085.1 Clostridiales bacterium
CATTATAAGGGGATCCCCGTTAGCGGGAAACCCGCCCAAAATTTAGGCGCTTACTATTATAGTAACAGCCGAGAGCGGTAGTGTGATGTTGACATTGAGTGGTGTAAATATTGATGTAAGCGGTACGGGTGCATACAAGAAAGTTGATGGTAGTTATCAGAGGTTTTCCGGCGCAGCAGCCTTGGAAATCGACGGAAATTGTACAGCAACAATCATTTTGGATGATACGACAACAAATATCCTAAAAGGCGGATATCTCCGTGCCGGACTGGAAAATAATAGTCATGCAGTAACCATAGATGGGAATGGATCATTGACAGTAACCGGCGGTGGTAATGCGGCTGGTATCGGGGGACAATGGAAAGAAAATGGTGAAAATATTACCATTAATGGAGGAGTTGTCACTGCGAACGGTGGAAATGGCAGTGCAGGAATCGGAGGCGGAACAAATGGCGGAGCGGGGAATAATATTACGATTAACGGAGGAAGTATAACAGCCCAATCTGGAACGAACAGTGATAATGGTGGTGCAGGTATTGGAGGCGGAACCAAAGGAGGTGCCTCTAATATCATTATTACAGGCGGTACTGTAACGGCAACATCAACTATTAAAGGAGCAGGTATAGGGAGCGGTCAGGATGCAGATGTAGAAAATATTACTATTACAGGAGGAATCGTGACTGCTGAGGGCTCTGAGAAAGGTGCAGGAATAGGGGCTGGTTGCAAAGGAAATGCCAGTAATATTGTTATTACAGGAGGGAACATTAAAGCCTATACGCAGGATACATCGGGGTATAGTGCAGATATCGGAGGCGGCCCTTCCGGAACCGGAGATGCAAACGGCGGAGATGCTGAAAATATTATTGTGACGGTTCAGGTAATGGACAATGAGAGCAATGATGTTTGTGTCGGCGTTGGATCTGGCACAAGAAGCAGCCTGGCCGGTACAGCCAGCGGAATCATTTTTTACAATGGGAGCGGAACACTGTATAGTGAAACTACGTTGTTGACGGATATTACTGTTACAGGGATGCTAGCCATCGATGGAGATGGTGGTGCTATTTTGTATGCAGATGGCGGGACATTTTTGACAGGGACAAAACTGACAGAAACAGGGTTGGCAACTCCCGTTAAGAATGGATATGTTTTCGATGGTTGGTATGTTAATGCAGATTTCTCAGGGGAAACATGTACTTCAATTACTGCCGGACAAACATATTATGTAAAGTGGACAAAAAGTGCTTACATACTTTCAGATTATAGCAATGATGATGCTGCTGTATTTACGGCCGCTTCAGAAAATAGTGAGGCAAAACTGGAATTTACTGATCAAACTTATGGTTATAGTTCGGTGAGTGCCGTGATTAAAGCAGAGGTGGAAGTCGGATCAGTAGCGGGAAATGAAACTATTTCAGCTGTAAGCAGTGATACAAGTATATTTACCGTTTCTTCCGATACAATAAATAATCTGATTACAGTGAGCGTTGTTGACGGCCTTTCGTTTGGAGATTATAGTGGGACTGTGACGATTACAACGCCAAATAGTGTAGAGTATACTGTAAATATATCGTTAACGGTTGGAGCAAGAAGTCTGGCGGATGCAGCGATATCAATAGGAAGTGAAACATATACATATGATGGTACGGAACAGACACCGACAGTGATGGTGCAGTTGGATAAGCAGACATTGAATCCGGATACCGATTATACGGTATCTTACAGCAACAACATAGATTCCGGAACGGCGAGTATATTTATTACCGGAATAGGGAATTACATGGATACGGCTAAACGGATATTTGTAATAAATAAAGCTGCTCAGGAAATTTCCTATAAAGATATGACTCTGTCAAGGACGGTAGATGACAGTATTTTCACAAATGAATTGACACAGACAATTGTTGAAGGAACGATTATTTATAGAAGCAGTTCCCCGGCAGTCGCTGTGGTAGATACCGACGGAAAAGTTACGATTCTGGAGGCTGGTGTTACCACAATTACCGCGACGGCAGTTGGAACTGACAATTATACGGAAGCGACCGCTTCCTACACACTGACTGTTGCGGATGCGGACGGCAATGCGTTCCTCTCGAAATTTGAGAGAAGCGATCTCACGGACGATGTCATCACGGACGACCTGAAAGAGGAAGGTTATGATACGGTTGTGAAGATTACAGACAAGCTGACTCAGGTGTTGGTCTCCAATACAGACTATACATCAGAGAACATGATGACGCTGGATGTAACGTTGATGATCAGTACGGACGGCGGAGTTACATGGGTGAAAGCTACGGAAGCGAACTTCCCGGCAGAGGGTATCACGATCACGATTCCGTATCCGGATGGAACAAACCGGACGGACTACGACTTTACCGTGGCGCATATGTTTGGCATGACCTCAACCGTGCTTGGTACGACTGCGGGCGATACAGAGACACCTGCAGTGACCAAGACGGCCGACGGCATTCAGGTGACTTTGAAAGGTCTCTCTCCGATCGCTGTTGGTTGGAAGAAGTTTTCTACATCGCAGACAACTGCAACCGCGACAACGACGAGTACAACACCGACCACGACAACTATATCGGCGCAGACCGGCGACACCAACCCGGTGCTTTCGCTGACTGGGATCTGTGTATCGGCCTTGATGTTGATTGCGATACTTACATTGGTTCGACGGAGACAGTATAAGTAAAGTCTGGCAGGCATACAAATTGAAATAATGAAATAACAAACTGTCCCGGTGCTCATCAATTGAGCGCCGGGTTTTTCTGTGGATGGGAACGACATTTTCACTCATACAGATAAGCACACATATTGAATGTTGGTATTGACATTGCCCCAAATTTAGGATAAAACGAAAGTCAATCACTGATTTTCATAAAAATGGCGAATAATATTGAAAAAAATATTTTTAGTCTGACCGCGGCATGGCATCCCGGATCTCCTGATACCGCGCCGTGATTTCGTCATAGTTTTCCCTCAGATGAGGATAGAGGCAGTCAGTACAGTCCTTGACGCCGGTGGACAGGTAACGGAAATTACCCCCGCACTGATCCCCCAGAAGATAGAAGGGACAGTAGCAGAACAGACAGTTGAAATTGTCCGGATTGGCTGCGGCGTGGCAAGGAAAGTATTCGCAGTCTTTGTGTGAAAAATAACGGTAATTCTGTGTTTTATCCGATGCGCTTTCGGAAACGGTTGATTTAGCCGATTTTTCCGTAGTTGCAGATGTGCCAAAACTATGAATTGCACACGTCAGTGTCTGCACCACCTGCTCCCGCATCTCCTGACTGTGCGCATCTATGATGTTATAGGACCGGCCCGATACTGTAAAAAGAAAATGTCCGGCAGCTTCGGAATCCTCGCGGCTCTCGACAGACAGAATCTTATTTAAAGGGATATCCTCTGTGATCGGTTTAAACACGCCCGGCTGCCGCAGGAAGATGCGCCGGTTTGTGAACAGAACCAGTGTGTCCGGGGTGATCTGCATGCGCTTGCGCCCGGCGGTCACCACGGAGATATTTGTGATCGTGAGATAAATCACGGATTCATGGATGTCCAGTATCGTTTCCGTATCCTCAATGATTTTTTTCTGCTTGTCGGAAAATGACAGATGAAACATTTCAATGATTTTCTTTGTGTCGTCTCTCACGGTATCTCCGCCTTTCGTATGTTTTTAGGATTGTGGATCATACCCTTTTGTCGCTCGATTTATTAATTATAAGTAAAATCCGAAATGCCGTCAATGAAATGACGAAAATATCCAAAGGTTACGGTTGACTTTTTTTCTTACTTTTTTTATAATCGTTATGTTTCAGGCAAAGGCGATGACGAAGACAGTACGCTGCGAGGAAGCTTTTCAGAGAGCCGGGGTTGGTGCGAGCCGGTATCAGTACTCTCAGCGGAAGATCCCTTCCGAGCTGCGATTTTGAAACGGGGGAGCGGGGCTTTTCCGGAGTAGAGATCGACGGGATTTTCCTACGTTACAGGGGACCGGTATCCGGCGTCCGTGCGACGGCCGTGTACATCGAAGAGGTGGTATTTGATTGCGCAGGCTCTCATCCGATTCGGGTGGGAGCCTCTTTACATAGATAATTGTGAATCTCAATATCTATGTAGATGATGCGAGCAGAAGCATCTTCTAAAAAACTGTAAGTTTAAAATTCATTGCGATGAGAGAGGAGCATTTCATGTACGAAAAAGTTTCCACAAATATGAATTTCGTTGACCGCGAGAAGAAGACGGAGCAGTTCTGGCGGGAGAACGACATTTTCCGAAAAAGTATGGAGAACCGGAAGGAGGGCGAGACCTACACGTTCTACGACGGCCCGCCGACGGCCAACGGCAAGCCGCACATCGGCCATGTGCTGACCCGTGTGATCAAGGATATGATTCCCCGTTACCAGACCATGAAGGGGAAAATGGTTCCGCGGAAAGCCGGATGGGATACCCATGGCCTCCCGGTGGAGCTGGAGGTCGAGAAGCAGCTCGGCCTGGACGGCAAGGATCAGATCGAGGAGTACGGCATGGAGCCGTTTATCCGTCAGTGCAAGGAGTCGGTCTGGAAATACAAGGGCATGTGGGAGGATTTTTCCAACACGGTCGGATTCTGGGCGGATATGGATAACCCCTATGTCACTTATGACGATGATTACATCGAGTCCGAGTGGTGGGCGTTAAACCAGATCTGGAAGAAGGGTCTGCTCTACAAGGGATTTAAGATTGTCCCTTACTGCCCGCGGTGCGGCACCCCGCTGTCCACGGCGGAGGTTTCCCAGGGGTATAAGACGGTGAAAGAGCGCTCCGCGATCGTCCGCTTCAAGGTGGTCGGCGAGGAGGCATATTTTCTCGCGTGGACGACAACGCCGTGGACACTGCCGAGCAATCTGGCGCTCTGTGTAAACCCGGACGATACCTATGTGAAGGTAAAGGCCGGCGACGGCTATGTCTACTATATGGCGGAGGCGCTTCTGGACACGGTGCTCGGCCGATTCGCTGTGAAGGAAGCGGACGCCGAAAACGCAGAGACACCCGCGAAGGGATATGAGATTCTGGAGACCTATAAGGGCTCGGATCTGGAGTACAAGGAATATGAGCCGCTGTTTGCCTGCGCGAAGGAGGCCGCGGAGAAACAGAATAAAAAGGCGTTTTTCGTCACCTGTGATTCCTATGTCACGATGTCCGACGGCACGGGCATCGTCCACATCGCACCGGCTTTCGGTGAGGATGACGCGAAGGTGGGACGCAACTATGACCTGCCCTTCGTGCAGTTTGTGGACGGGAAGGGCCTGATGAGCGAGGAAACACCCTACGCGGGGGTGTTTGTGAAGAAGGCCGATCCGATGGTTCTTACAGATCTGGACAGGGAAGGTAAGCTGTTTGACGCGCCGAAGTTCGAGCATGAATATCCGCACTGCTGGCGCTGCGACACGCCGCTGATCTACTATGCGCGGGAATCATGGTATATCAAAGAGACCGCCGTGCGCGACGACCTGATCCGCAACAACAATACGGTTAACTGGATTCCGGAGTCCATCGGAAAGGGGCGCTTCGGCAACTGGCTGGAGAATATTCAGGACTGGGCGATTTCCCGGAACCGTTACTGGGGCACGCCGTTAAATATCTGGGAGTGTGAGTGCGGCCATCAGGAGTCCGTCGGAAGCCGCGCCGAGTTGGCCGAAAAGAGCCAGAATCCGGCGGCGGCCGCCGTGGAGCTGCACCGCCCTTACATCGATGAGATCACGATCAAATGCCCCTGCTGCGGAAAGGATATGCACCGTGTGCCGGAGGTCATCGACTGCTGGTTTGACTCCGGAGCGATGCCTTTTGCCCAGCACCATTATCCGTTTGAGAATAAGGAGGTCTTTGAATCCCAGTTCCCGGCGCAGTTCATCTCCGAGGCGGTAGATCAGACCCGCGGGTGGTTCCACTCCCTGATGGCGGAGTCCACGCTGCTGTTTAACAAGGCGCCCTACGAGAATGTCATTGTTCTGGGGCATGTGCAGGATGAAAACGGCCAGAAGATGAGTAAGTCCAAGGGCAATGCTGTGGATCCGTTTGAGGCGCTCGAACAGTACGGCGCCGATGCCATCCGGTGGTATTTTTATATCAATTCCGCGCCGTGGCTGCCGAACCGCTTCCACGGGAAGGCCGTTCAGGAGGGACAGCGGAAGTTCATGGGTACCCTGTGGAATACCTATGCCTTCTTTGTCCTCTATGCGAATATTGATGACTTTGATGCGACAAAATACGAGCTGGAATATGAGAAGCTGTCCGTCATGGACAAGTGGCTCCTGTCCAGACTGAATTCAACGGTTCGCGAGGTGGACGGTGATCTGGGCTCCTACCGCATCCCGGAGGCGGCGCGCGCGCTGCAGGCCTTTGTGGAGGACATGAGCAACTGGTATGTCCGCCGCGGCCGTGAGCGCTACTGGGCGAAGGGCATGGAGCAGGACAAGATCAACGCCTACATGACGCTGTACACGGCGCTGGTGACGATCGCGAAGCTGGCGGCGCCCATGATTCCGTTTATGACGGAGGATATTTACCGCAATCTGGTGGGAAGCATCGATGCTGATGCGCCGGAGAGCGTTCATCTGTGCGACTATCCCGTGTGCGATGAGAGCATGATCGATCCGGAGCTTGAGGAGAAGATGGATCAGGTGTTAAAGATTGTGGTTCTGGGACGGGCGGCACGAAATTCTTCCAATATAAAGAATCGTCAGCCGGTCGCGGAGATGTTGGTGCAGTCGCCGGTTACCCTGCCGGAGTATTTCACGGAGATCATCGAGGATGAGCTGAATGTGAAAAAGGTCACATTTAAAGAGGATGTGAGCGAGTACACCAGCTATGAGTTTAAGCCGCAGCTGCGGACGGTCGGGCCGAAATACGGAAAGTATCTGGGGCAGATTAAGGCCGCGCTTGCCGCAATAAACGGGCATGAGGCCTATGCAAATTTGAAGAAAAATGGGTCGATTGCCTTGACAGAAATAAGTGAAGATATTATTCTGACAGAGGATGACCTTCTGATCTCTGTAGCGCAGACCGAAGGTTTTTCCATTGAAGCAGGAAATGGCATCACGGTCGTTTTGGATACGCATCTGACACCGGAGCTGATTGAGGAGGGGCTTGTCCGCGAGATCATCAGCAAGGTGCAGACGATGCGCAAGGAGGCCGGCTTTGAGGTGATGGATCACATCACGCTCACATGGCAGGCGGAGCAGGCGGTCGGTGATGTGTTCGCGGCCCATGAGACGGAGATCAGCAGGGATGTTCTCGCGACGCAGATTATGGAGGCGGAGCCGTCCGGATACTGCAAGGAATGGAATATCAATGGGCACAAAGTGTTGTTAGGAGTAGAGAGAGATGAGCAGTAACATTTTATTTGACAAGGAAAAATTCAAAGAAGAGGTAAAAGACAATGTGCGGATGCTTTTCCGCAAAAAGCTGTCCGAGGCGACGGATCAGGAGATTTTTCAGGGTGTCTCCTACACGGTAAAGGATGTGATCATCGACCAGTGGCTTGCTACGCAGCAGACCTTTGACCGGGAAGACCCGAAGATGGTTTACTATATGTCCATGGAGTTTCTGATGGGCCGTGCCCTCGGCAACAACCTGATCAACCTGACCGCCTACAAGCAGGTCCGCGAGGCGCTGGATGAGATGGGCATCAATCTGGACACCATCGAGGATCAGGAGCATGATCCCGCGCTGGGGAACGGCGGACTCGGCCGTCTGGCTGCCTGCTTTGTGGATTCTCTGGCGACGCTCGGATACGCGGCGTATGGTTGCGGGATCCGTTACCGCTACGGCATGTTCAAGCAGGCGATCGTGGACGGCGCGCAGGTGGAGAAGCCGGATAACTGGTTAAAGAACGGCTATCCGTTTGAGCTGCGCCGGCCGGAGCACGCGTTCCTTGTAAAGTTCGGCGGCTATGTCCGCTCCGAGCCGCTGCCCAACGGCAAGACGAAATATTATCAGGAGAACTGCCAGACCGTCCGCGCGGTGCCCTACGATATGCCGATCGTCGGCTATGGAAACAATGTGGTCAACACGCTGATGATCTGGGATGCGGAGCCGACGAATGAGTTCCAGCTGGATTCCTTTGACAAGGGCGATTATCACAAGGCGGTAGAGCAGGAGAACCTTGCCCGCAATCTGGTAGAGGTTCTCTATCCGAACGACAACCACATTCAGGGTAAGGAGCTGCGCTTAAAACAGCAGTACTTCTTTGTGTCCGCTTCCGTGCAGCGCGCGGTTGCCCGCTATAAAAAGTATCATCCGGACATCAAGAAGATGTACGAGAAGGTCGTGATCCAGATGAACGATACGCACCCCACGGTGGCAGTGGCTGAGCTGATGCGTATCCTCATGGACGAGGAGGGTCTCGGCTGGGATGAGGCGTGGGATGTCACCACGAAGGTCTGCGCCTACACGAACCACACAATCATGGCGGAGGCTCTGGAGAAGTGGCCGATCGAGATTTTCTCACGTCTGCTTCCGCGTATTTACCAGATCGTGGAGGAGATCAACCGCAGATTCCTCCTGCAGATCGAGATGTGCTTCCCCGGCGATCAGGCGAGGAAGGAGCGGATGGCCGTGGTTCACAACGGTCAGGTACACATGGCGCATCTGGCGATCGCGGCAAGCTTTTCCGTGAACGGTGTGGCGAGACTTCACACGGAGATCCTTAAGAAGCGTGAGCTGAAGGATTTCTACGAGATGATGCCGGAGAAGTTCAACAACAAGACAAACGGCATCACACAGCGCCGCTTCCTGCTTCACGGGAATCCGCTGCTGGCCGACTGGGTGACGGACAAGATCGGTTCCGACTGGGTGACAAACCTCAGCGCGATGAAAAAGCTCTCTGTGTATCTGGATGACGAGAAGGCACAGCAGGAGTTTATGAATATCAAGTACAAGAACAAGCTGCGTCTGGCCAAATACATTCAGGAGCACAACGGAATCGATGTGGATCCCCGCTCCATCTTTGATGTGCAGGTAAAGCGGCTTCACGAGTACAAGCGGCAGCTGATGAATATTTTCCATGTGATGTATCTGTATAACAAGATCAAGGAGCATCCGGATATGCTGTTCTACCCGCGGACGTTTATCTTCGGCGCGAAGGCGGCGGCAGGCTATGAGGTTGCCAAGCTGACGATCAAGCTGATCAATTCCGTGGCGGATGTGATCAACAATGACCGGAGCATCAACGGCAAGATTAAGGTTGTCTTTATTGAAGATTACAAGGTATCCAACGCGGAGATGATTTTTGCGGCTGCGGATGTGTCTGAGCAGATTTCCACGGCCAGCAAGGAGGCTTCCGGCACCGGAAATATGAAATTCATGTTAAACGGCGCGGTGACGATCGGTACGATGGACGGCGCGAACGTGGAGATGGCCGAGGAAGTGGGCGAGGAGAACATGTTTATCTTCGGTATGAGCTCCGATGAGGTCATGGAGCACGAGCGCGTGCGGGACTACAATCCCATGGATATTTTCAACAGTGATCAGGAGATCCGTCAGGTGCTGATGCAGCTGATCAACGGATTTTATTCGCCGCACCACACAGAGCAGTTCCGGAAGCTGTACAATTCTCTCCTCAACACGGAGAATACGCAGTATGCGGATACCTATTTCTGCCTGAAGGATTTCCGCTCCTATGCGGCGGCGCAGGAACGTGTCGAGGAGGCATACCGCGATGAGAAACGGTGGGCGAAGCTGGCGATGTCTCAGGTGGCATGCGTGGGCAAGTTCTCCTCAGACCGTACCATTCAGGAGTATGTGGATGAGATCTGGCATCTGGATAAGATTACCGTGGAGATGGAGGAGGAGTAAAGCTCCAAAGCTTTGACGAGAAAAACGAACCCCGTGCGGAAACGAAAGTTCAGCACGGGGTTATTTGTTTACTTATCCGACACTTTCCTGTGAAAGTCGATTGCTCCGTGCTTTCAGCACTCTCGCAATCGCCGCCGTATTCGCAATCCGCACTATCGTGCTACTTGCTCATACCGGCTTGGTCGTCGAATATCCAGTCACCCGGGTGTGCAAGCACCCCCGTTTGCCTGTCTATTCACGACTCTTTCACAGTAAAATCGGTATAAAACAGCCACACCGCGAAGATCGTCAGGGCAAGCCCTGCGCCCATGGCGACGGCATAGTTGAATGAAGTCGTCAGTTCGATCAGGTCGGAATACCAGACGCCGATGATGTTAAAAAGGATGTGGACGGGGATGGAATACTTGATCCCTCTGCCGCGGTGACAGACAAATCCGAGGAAGAGACCGAGCACAAAGGCGTAGATCCCCTGGATAAAGTTGCCGTGGATCAGTCCGAAAAGCAGCGCCTGCCAGATGTTGGCGAGCCAGAACGGGAGGGCATGGCGCGCGTAGCGGAAGATCAGCCCGCGGAACACAAGCTCCTCCGAGAGGGGAGCCAGAATCACCGTGTATACAGCCAGTATGAGAGTGACATCGCCGTACCCCGCGCTCTCCATCAGGGTATTGTAGGCGGTCAGCCAGTCCGGGCGCAGCGCCGCGGTCACGCCGACCACCAGCGTGGTCACATACTGCATGCCGATCGCAAGAAGGAGGATCGCCATGATCGTGTGGAAGGAAAATCCGCGGGGGTGATTTTCCGCGTGGCGTCCGCGAAACGGGCGGACAAAGACGCGGTGATACCAGAGCCCGAAGACCAACAGCGACAGGCAGCCGTAGATCAGGTTGACCGTCTGACTGAAGGATGCGTCCGACGCGGAAGAGCCGATCAGGCTGACGATTTCACTGACATTGAATCCGGTGTCACCGATATTTCGCAGCGCGTATACGACTTCCATGGGAATCAGGACGACAACCTGTAAAAGAATCAGAATCAGGCAGGGTACAATGCTTTTGAAAAAACAGCCGATTTTCTTCATGATAAAAACTCCTTTTCCGTGAGCAAGTATATCACAGCATCCGGAAAGTCACAACAGAAAAACTTGTGCGTTGAAGAAATAGAAGGTTTATGGTATGCTTTTTCCATATTAAAAATCAAGACGGAGGTGCAGGATGTTAGAGACAGGAATCAAAGGACAGCAGCAGACAGAGGTGACCTATGAGAATTCCGCCGCGGCGGTCGGCAGCGGATTGCTGGAGGTGTTTT
>JAJPYF010000140.1 GCA_021205085.1 Clostridiales bacterium
AAAGAGGTGCTGGAGCTCCACGGCAGCGTCCACCGCAACTACTGCCTCAAATGCGGGAAGCTCTACAGCGCCCGGCAAATCAAAGAGTCCGTCGGCGTCCCCCGCTGCACCTGCGGCGGGACCATCAAGCCGGATGTTGTCCTCTATGAAGAGGGGCTGGACTCTCAGACTCTGCAGGATTCCATCTACTACATCAGCCACGCGGATGTCCTGATCATCGGCGGCACCAGCCTTGCCGTATACCCCGCCGCCGGTCTCATCGACTATTACCACGGGTCAAAGCTGGTGCTGGTCAACAAATCCGCCACACCCATGGACCGCCGCGCCAACCTGCTGATTCAGGATTCCATCGGAAAAGTTTTTTCCCAGCTGGAGGTATAAGGATGTCCTATGTATATGAGGTCGGCGACATCGTCCGGCTGAAAAAAAAGCATCCCTGCGGCAGCCCGGAATGGGAAATTCTCCGTGTCGGCGCGGACTTCCGCTTAAAATGCCTCGGCTGCGGGCATATGGTCATGGTGCCGCGCACATTAGTGGAGAAAAACACCCGGGGATTGCAGAAAACAGGAAAAAGCGGCGAAAATGGGGCAAAAAATTGCGGATAGCCTCTTGCCGAAGCAAAAAAATTATGCTATGATTTGTGTTCGTGATATACAGGTTCCTTGCTCTCGGACGTAATCAATAGAGGGCCAAAAGACCAAAAGGAGGCAGATTAGCATGAACAAGTATGAATTAGCATTGATTGTGAGTGCCAAGATCGAAGAGGACGCCAGAACAGCTGTTGTCGATACCGCAAAGGGTTATATCGAGCGCTTTGGCGGCACGGTAACAGAGGTCGAAGACTGGGGCAAAAAGAAGCTGGCTTATGAGATCCAGAAAATGCCCGAAGGCTTCTACTACTTCATCCAGTTCGACGCACCGGGCGAAGCACCGGCAGAGATCGAGCGCCGTGTACGCATTCTGGACAATGTACTTCGATTCCTGATCGTCAGAAAAGACGAAGCATAAGGCACAGGAGAAGAAAGAGGGTTTATATGAACAGAGTAATATTAATGGGGCGCTTAACAAGAGATCCCGAGATCCGTTATTCACAGAATGACCAGTCCATGGCCATCGCCAGATATACGCTGGCAGTGGACCGCCGCGGACGCAGAGACGGCAGCGACGGACAGCAGACCGCTGATTTCATCGGCTGTGTGGCTTTCCGCCAGCAGGCAGAGTTCGCCGAGAAGTATCTTCGCAAGGGAATGAAGATCGCCATCACCGGCAGAATCCAGACCGGCAGCTACACCAACCGCGACGGACAGAAGGTCTACACCACGGATGTCATCGTAGAGGATCACGAGTTCTGCGAGAGCAAGAATACCGGTTCCAACGCGGGCGGATTTTCCGCTCCCGACAGCAGACCGGCTCCCTCGAGCGCCGTCAGCGACGGTTTTATGAATATTCCGGACGGGATTGACGAGGAGTTACCCTGGAACTAACCAGAGAGTCTAATCAGGAGGTAAAACAATCATGGCTTATGATAAAGAGAGAAAAAGCGATGCTCCGATGAAGCGGAGAGGCGGCGGACGCAGAAGAAAGAAAGTCTGCGTGTTCTGCGGCAAGGACAATGTCATCGACTATAAAGATGTCAACAAGTTAAAGAGATATGTCTCCGAGCGGGGCAAGATCCTTCCCAGAAGGATCACCGGCAACTGCGCAAAGCATCAGCGTGCCATCACCGTGGCGATCAAGAGAGCCCGCCATCTGGCACTTATGCCGTACATCGCAGAGTAATTTTATCAGATCAAAGGGAATCCCCGTCATCTGGCTTCAGGTGGCGGGGATTTATCACTGAATTTTAAATATTCGACAGGAGGAGGACAACGCGGAGACGAACCTGAAGCGCTACCAGCGTTTCGGCTCAGATATGAAGGCTCTGTATGATCTGGACAAACGTCAGATCCCACATTTGCTTTACGCCTCACAGAATTTTCTTCTTTTTAAATATCCAGATACAAATGCCGACTACGACAAGGCTCAGCATCACCACAAAGGGATATCCCTGTTTCAGCTCCGGCATATTCTCAAAATTCATTCCATACCACCCGGTGATCAGTGTCAGCGGGAAAAATATCGTGGAGATCACCGTCAGAAACTGCATATTCTTATTCTGCCGTTCGTCTGCCATCGTCTGATAAGCATCGCGAACCTGCTGTGCATATTCCAGAAGTGAGCTTACCCGGTCTTTCTGCCGTTCTGCGCGGTCCGCGATCGTATTAAAATATTTTAGCTGCTTTTTCGCAAAATACCGGTCTTCGTTTTCCTCCAACTCCCGGGCCATGTCCATGATCTGGTCATAATAACCCCGCAGCGTCAGAAGCTGTTTCCGGATGGGCTGAAGCCGGCTCTGAACATTCTCGGAAATTCCCTTCGGAATCTCATCCTCCATCTCCATGAGTTCATTTTCAAATGATTCCAGAAGAACGGAATCCCGCGCCATCAGTTCAAAAAGGAAATAATATAAAAACCGCTCCCGCCGCATTTTCTGCTGCGCCCGCTTGACGCGGATCTGCTTAATGATGCGCCCGGTAAATTCCGTATTATCAATAAAAATAATATACTGTTCCGTTATAACAAAGGCAATCTGATAGCGTTTCCCAAGAACATCCAGAATCCGGGGGACGGCCAATGTCCCGTAAATACAATCCTGCTGGCTCTCTGCCTTGCAAAAATAAATACCGGATAGTGTCGGTTCCGTCTCCACATGGAGGGAGAGTGTCTCGAACAGAATCGGACACTCATTCTCCGATATCAGAAAAACAGCCGGCTGATCAGTGTTAAGAACCGTATACAGATCGGTCTCGGGAAGCTGGGCATCCAACAGGAGAATCATTCTCTCGCCTCCCCGATAAAATACCCAAAGCTCATCTGATCCATGGCGCCTTCCGCCAGATTGACACAATTGTTCCCCATGCGGTCAATGCAGTTTAAGATTTGTGTAAATGGCGCCGTAAGCTCTTTTTTGCACCTGCCATCCTGAACACGCTGCATGTGAGACTGCCGCATATTGACATCCAGATTCAAAATGTCCTCGTTATCCCGGAGAATATTCGCAAGACTCCCGAACTCACCACGGGTCATCGCCGCGATGGAATCCTCATACATTCCGGTAATCCGCTCCATCCCGTCCTTGATCTCCCGATGAGCTTCCTCTGAAAACGTGTATTTTTTCTCTGCCTTTTCTTCTATGGAATCTGCCATATCCGCCGCGAGATTTCCCATTCGCGTGATATCACTGAGCACGCACAGAAGCCGCGCCGTCTGTGTCGCCTGCTGCTCCGTCAGGGAGCCGGAAGAAAAGAGCTCCGCAATATAGTCGTTGATTTCGCCATCCACAACACGGACGGCTGTCCCGTATTTTCGGACGTTTTTCAGGGCATGCGTGTTGTCATCCCGAATCATGCCGGTCACGTCGCGCAGCATGGTCTTTACCATGTCACTGCAGCGGAGAACCTCCTGCGCCACGAGGCGGAGCGCCGCCGCGGGCTGATGGATTACGTTTTTATCCAGATAGACCGGCGTGGACAGATCGATCTCCCCCTCTTTTCCCTCCGGCACAATCTTCATCACGATTTTGACCAACAGGCCGAGAAGACAGACCCAGACTACTGTCATGGTTATGTTAAAAATCGTATGCGCGTTTGCGATCTGGCGGGAGATGACATCCACCTCCGCCCCTTTCGGCGATATGTACTGGATTAGCTTTGCGAAGGGTTTCACAAACCAGATAAAGATCACCGCGCCGGAGACATTAAATACGGTATGGGCCACCGCGGTCCGCTTTGCATCCCGCGACTGTCCGATGGAGGCGAGAAGCGCGGTGATGGTCGTTCCGATATTGTCTCCGAGGAGAATCGGGATCGCTCCCGCAAGGCCGAGAATGCTGGTCACACCGTCCGGACCCGCCTGTGAAGCAAAATTCTGCAGAACCGCGATGGTCGCGCTGCTGCTCTGCACCACAAGGGTCATCAGCGTTCCCACCGCAACGCCCAGAATCGGGATGTTTGCTACCTGACCGATCAGATTTGTAAACACCGGGCTGGAGGCCAGCGGCTTCATGACATCTCCCATCGTCTCGATTCCGAGGAAAAGGAGGCCGAATGCGAAAATCGTCTGCCCGATATTGCGGATCTTCTCATTCTTAGTGAGAAACGCGATGATGAAACCGGCAAAGACAAATACATAGATATAGTCGGTGATTTTAAACGCGATAATCTGCGCCGTCATCGTGGTGCCGATGTTTGCACCGAGGATAATAGGGATCGCCTGCGGCAGGGTCATCAACCCCGCGCTGACAAATCCGATTGTCATGACGGTGGTGGCACTGCTGCTCTGGAGCACTGCCGTCACCAGTGCGCCCGCGATGACGCCGAGAATCCGGTTTTTCGTGAGAATTGCCAGGATGCTTTTCATCTTTTCTCCAGCGGCTTTCTGCAGACAGTCGCTCATCATATTCATACCGAAGATAAAAATGGCCAGTCCGCCAAACAATCCAAAAATAATCTGTAATGTGGAATTCATCTTTCTACTCCCTTCCGGTGTTAATTTCTTCCCATGCGGTGATCGTACCCGTGAACAGATTTTTCAATTCCGCTGTCGTGACTTCGGTCAGCGGATTTTCGCTGTTGACAATGACAGCAATGCCGTCGTAGGCAAACACCTGACTGTCGAGAAGCTCCTCCTCGTAGTCCTTTAATTCTCTGGATGACGCCCCCAGATCGCATCGCCCCTGCATGGCGTCATTGATGCCGGAGGTGGAATCGCCGGCTGTCACCTCAATGACCGCATGCGTGTTGATTGTCATATATTCCGCCGCCAGCTCCTCCAGCAGCGGCGCCGCCGAAGTAGAACCGCTGATTGTGATCGTTCCCTCATATTGTCCGGAGAGGAATGTGGCGGCATCGTTCACCGCGACATAGGACTCCGACACAATCTCCTGCCCCCTTCCGTTTATATAGGTAAGAAAATCTTCCTCCAGGTCGCTGAGCTCCCCGCTCCACACCAGTAAAAACGGACGGCTCAGGGCATAATCCCCGCTCTTTACGTTTTCTCTCGTGCCATCTGCGCCGTCCACGGCGAGAACCGTCTCATCTCCAAGCTCCTCCAGCGATCCCATGGAAATATAACCGATTGCGGACGCATCCTCCCGCACCGCGGCAATGACCGCATCCGCATCCTCCGCGATGACCGCATTGTCCGTGGTGCCATCCTCTTTCTCCTCATCCTCGCTGCCGTCAAACCCGACCAGTCCGGCAAAGGCGCTGCGTGTACCGGAGCCCTCCTCACGGGAAATCACCTGTACCTCACCCAGCGCGTCCAGCCCGTCCACCTGCCCGATGCTCTGTGCCGACGCGCCGCAGCCGCCAAGCGCCAGCATTCCCGAAAGCAGCAGGACCGGCAGGAAATATCGTCTCTTTTTCATCACAATCCCCTCTTTCTCATATCGTAAAACGTATCAACCCTACGCTACTACGCGCATGTAAAATCTTCTGTGCTCCTTATGTGAGGATCAGGTAAAATTTAGAATAAATTTCCGAGGGCTGACTCCATAACCCGTCGGTTAAATTTTCCTCAAACTTTACGGCTGAGATACATGGGAATTTACACAGAGCGATTACTATAGATAATAAAATCTGAAATCAGAAAGGAAGAAAGAGTATGAATATGAAACACCGAATACGAGCCACGCTCGCCGCGATCATGCTGGCGGCTGTGACGGTACTGTCTGCCTTGACGGCAGGATTCCCGCTGACTGTAACCGCGTCGGCGGCGACAGAGACACCGCTGAACCATGTGATTATCAATCAGGTATACGGGGGCTCGACCGACGGTTACGCTTCTCACAGCTTTATCGAGCTGTACAACCCGACCGCGGAGGCTGTGGATCTGTCCGGCTGGACCATCCAGTATAAATCCAGCGAAGACGGGAATGATTCTTCTGCGTGGCAGGTACTGAACCTGACCGGCACAATCGGTCCGTCGGATTACTACCTGATCCGCTGCGCGGCCGTCACTGACACATCGAACGTTACGTATACTGTTCCGGCCGGCAATCAGGAATGGAATATGGCCATCCACAACAAGGGATTTTCCGTCGTCCTCGTAAACGGAACAGATACGCTCTCCAATGATCTCACGGGAGACATTACGGCAGCAAACATTTCCTATGTAGACTGCCTGGCTGCTCAGGGCAATGACGCAAAGGATAAGCAGGCTCCTCCGGCTTATGAAGGCAGTTACAGTGCCATCCAGTCTAAGAAAAAAGCAGTTCGCCGATCCGCCTTCGCGGACACAGGCAATAACGCAACCGACTGTGTGGCGATTGACTACAGCGGCACTGTCTCAGTTGACAACGGCCCGCATGCGGGCACCTATGTTGCCGGAAAGGACGCCCAGACCGTGACGGTCACGGACGCCTCCGGTAACTCCGTCACCTCCGAAACGACAATCTCCCTCACAAAGGGAGATACCTGCCGGATCACTGCGGCGGCAAGCGATAACGGAACCATCGCCTACGCCTCGTCGAATCCCTCCTCTGTGACGGTAAGCGAAACCGGGGAGATCGCTGCCCTCGGGGTCGGGACCGCGACAATCACGGTGACTGCGGCGGAGACAGAATCCTATGCCGCCGGAACGGCATCCTTTGCGGTGAGAGTCAGCCAGGTCGATCAGGGAGAGAGACTGAATAAAGAAGGATTTACAAGCGGTGCGGGCGGCAGCGTTGACCTGACAAAGCTGGGCTCCTATGTAAGCGGTGTATCCGATGCGGACGGCGGGGTAACCGAAATTATCTCCTATGATTCCGCCAACAATACCGCATGGTCGGTCAACGGTAAGACCGGCATGCTGGAGATCATCGATCTCACGACGCTCACCTGTGATCTGTCAGACACCAACACAGACAATCTTACCGCCGAAGAGCTCGACGTAAAATCGCTTATGGCAACTGCATACCCGAACTTCTCCTACGGAGATATGACCTCCGTATCCATCAATTCGGGGCTCGGCATCGCAGCGGTCGCCCTGCAGGCGGCCGGATATGCAGACAACGGATATGTTGCGCTTATCGATACGAACAGCCGTGAGCTTCTCATCGCATTAGAAGTCGGCTGCCAGCCAGATATGGTCTGCTTTACACCGGATGGGACAAAGATTCTTTCCGCCAACGAGGGTGAACCGCGTGAGGGTTACGGATCCGGAGCCACAGATCCCCTCGGTTCTGTCTCAATCATCACGCTGGATACGGACAACCTCTCCGCTTCCGCCGTAAAAACGGTTGACTTTACCACTTATGACAGCCAGCGGGATACACTCGTGAACGCCGGTGTCATTCTCGCGAAAGGGGTATCTGTCAGCGCTGATCTTGAGCCGGAATACATCGCTGCGACTGACACAACCGCGTATGTAGCGCTGCAGGAGGCAAACGCTATCGCCGTGCTGGATCTGGGTAGCGGAGCTTTCACCGGCATCTACTCTCTCGGATATAAAGATCTGAGCCTGGAAGCAAATGCCATCGACCTCATAAATGACGGAGATTATGTCGCGAAAACCTATCCCGATGCGGTCGCAGCCTATATGCCGGACGGCATTTCCGTATACACTGCAGGCGGCCAGACCTATATTCTGACCGCGAATGAGGGCGATTCCCGCGAGTGGGGAAGCTATTCGAACGAATCGAAGACTACGCTCACCGCCTCCGACGGAACTACCGCGGTAAAGGTTCGGGCGATTGATTCCTCTGTGACAGACGGACTTCCGTCCGGCAAGACGGTTCTGTTCGGCGGACGCTCCTTCTCCATCTACCATGTCTCATCCGGCGGACTGACTCAGGTGTATGACAGCGCGAACGATTTTGAGGAAAATACGGCCGAATATGTCGCCAGCTACTTTAACTGCTCAAATGATGACAACGACTATGACAGCCGCTCACAGAAAAAAGGTCCGGAACCGGAGACCGTCACAGTCGGAACCATCGGCAGCAGGACCTATGCCTTCATTGCTTTAGAGCGCGTCGGCGGAATCATGATGTATGACATCACCGACCCGTCCAATACCTGTTTTGTAAACTACATTAACTCGAGAGATTTCTCGGAGGATCCCTCCTCCTCCGGCGCTT
The DNA here is from genome assembly GCA_021205085.1 of Clostridiales bacterium. GTDB lineage: Bacteria > Bacillota > Clostridia > Lachnospirales > Lachnospiraceae > Eubacterium_I. Next base: position 8,162 of record JAJPYF010000140.1, read on the forward strand.
CGCTTTCCAGCGACATCAGCCCGGAGGGACTTTACTTCATCAGTGCGGAGGTGTCCGCATCCGAGACACCGATTCTTCTCACGGCGTTTGAAGTGAGCGGCACGGTAGCCGCCTACGCAGTCGGGGATGTGCCCACCGGGCACACCTACGGGGAACCGGTATTTTGCTGGTCGCCGGATCACACATCCTGTACCGCCGTTTTTACCTGCTCGAAATGCGGGGATGAGATAACGGTGGACTGCACCGTAACCACGGCGACAACAGAGGCGACTGCAGCGGAAAACGGCAGTACCGTTTATACAGCCGCCTGCGTCTTTAATAATACAGAATACTCTGATGAATACAGCGAGGTGATTGCCGCCACCGGAACATCCGGCGGCTCTGCTGAGAGCACCACGGTGACGCAGACAGTCATGCAGTCTCTGACCGATGATGTGATCAGTGATGATCTGAAAGCCGCCGGTTTTGACACGGTGGAGAAAATAACTTCCGAACTCCAAAGCCAGCTTGTAACCCTCACAGAGGGATATTCCGCGGAGGACTCCGTGGTCTATGATGTTCAGCTCCGTATCCTTACAGACGGCAAATGGAGAGATGCCACCGAGGAAGATTTTCCGGCGGAGGGTATCGAGGTCGTAATCCCTTATCCGGATGGCACCGGAAAAAACACCCACGACTACTTCCTTATACATATGTTTGCGGTAACCTCCGCCCGTCTGAACACCGTCGCGGGCAACACGGAAACACCCGCGGTCACAAAGGCAGACGACGGTATTCATGTAGTGCTGACCGGCCTGTCCCCGATTTTAATTGCTTGGACTGAAACCTCTGACGACACAGTTGTTCCGGCGTATACTGCCACTCAGACAGGCACTACCGACTCCGGATCGGCTTCCGCGACAACTACCGCGGCCGTTGCGGCTACCGGAGATACAGCCTGCATATACCGCTGGATTCTCCTCGCACTCTGCGGCGCAGGCTGTGCCGCAGGAATCGGTATCTGTAAAAGGAAACATACAGGCAGATAATATCATCTCTTCAAGCAGAAAAGAAAACAGGCATTGTATTTGCATCCAAAGTAACTGTCCAACATGATGGCGCAAAAGCAAAACCGGAGGATTGATCCTCCGGTTTTCAACTTTTTCTTGTTTTGTCGGGTTATTTCCCGCATTCTTACCCTCATTTTATACAGTTCCCTTGCTATTTTTTGGGATTCCATCCCGCATGGAACACGCCGGCAACTAACATGTTGTCAACAATATATTTACATCATCGCCTGCAAGATATGTTCGACCGTATTCAGCGTCCCGTGTATGAGCCAGCTTGGATATATGGAACCGTCTGATTTCTTTTCGTTGAGATATCCCAGAAGCAGCGCAGCAAAAAAGGGATAAATCACAATCACTGCTCCGGCAATAAAACTGGTTTGTCCCCAAACCTCCAGAAGATGAATCACGCCAAATATCGATGCGTGAATGATATTGGCAGTCCGGAACCCGAATTGATGTGCCAGCCTTTTCAGCAAAAATCCCCGGAAGAAAATTTCCTCCGACAACGCGGTCTGAATAAACGAAAATATCACCGCACTCGGAACCGCCGCAAGGCCAAGTCCCTGATACGCGGAGACCCCCAGGACAAAATCGCCCCGAATCAAAATCGCAAACTCTCCCACCACAAAGCTACCGACAAGAATGCCGAAAAACCAGAGCAGATACCGGCGTCTGTTTTCCGCCCTGAATTTATGAAAACCCAGCCAGTGAAAAAAATTTTCTTTCTTCCTTGCGGTGACAAGCCACCAGATCAGCGGAACGATACCGAACAGTATTACCTGCACCACAGCGTCACTCAATGTACTTATAAACATACCTTATTCATCCTTTCTCCATCTTCATCCTTGACGAAACCATAAAAAACACCAGCCCCAACGGGAACATCACGGAAAGAACTCCCACGCCGATATTCTGGGATCCGCTGACCTGTGTGACCAGTCCTACCACCATCGTACCGACAAAAGATGCACCTTTCCCGAAAATATCATAAATTCCGAAATATTCCCCCGACTTTTCCTGCGGGATAACTTTCGCGAAATAGGACCGCGACAGGGACTGGATGCTCCCCTGAAACATTCCGACCACGACAGCCACCACACCGCGGTGATCGCGCAGCCCAGCACCGAGGCCCCTGTCATGGATAAAAGCCCCAGCATTGCATACAACACATAGACGGCAACCACTGTGGCAAAAGGAATACAGCTCCCGATATATCCCCAGGCATATCCCTTAGCGGATACCTCATCCATCCGCTTCTCCGTCGTCACATCACATAGCATCGAATCATAAATCACGAGACTCAGCTGATAAGCTATCTTAGCCAGCCCGAACACCAGCAAAAACCAGAACCAGTGCACGGTAAATCCTAACACGACGCAGGAAACCGCCCCAATCAGGATCGTAGCCGCAAAGACTTTTGTCTTCACGCCCTGCAGGTCGGAAAGGGAGCCGATCGTCGGTCCCAAAACCGCCACGATTACCGTAACAATGCTGGTGGCATATGCCCAATAAGCCAGATAATCCGTCTCCGATATTCCGGCATCAGCGGCAAGCGTGTGAAAAAAGATCGGGAGCAGAGTAGATACCAGGAGGGTAAATGCAGAGT
>JAJPYF010000135.1 GCA_021205085.1 Clostridiales bacterium
TTACATGAACACCGCAGGCATGAGCGTCGGTACGCTGGCAGATGAAACAGGGCTGGATGACAGTACGATTAAACGTTATCTCCGTGAAAATAAAAATCCGCCCGATGTTCCCATTATAGTTGCTTTGTGTATTGCTCTGCACTTACTTCCCATGTGTAGTGAGAAACTACTAAGATCTGCAGGACGTGTTTTATCCTCATCCAAGAGGGATAGAATCTACCAGTTACTGTTAAACACGGCTTATACTTACAGCGTACATGATTGCAATATTTTCTTAAAAGAGCTCGGTTTTCGTCCGCTCACAAATAAATAAAATTTTTTTCAGGCAACTCCTGCCCCTATAAGCACAGCCCTATTTTGTGTAGTATGCACAAAAACGCCCGGCAAATACGGCTTATTATACCGTGTTTACCGGGTGTTTTTCTTGCTTTTTATGCACATAACAGGGGGCAGGAACTGCCTTTCTTTATCAAATCAAATCGCTTACACTCACATCATACCGAATCAACCTGAAGATAAGTTTTCGCAAAGCCGGGAAGGCCTTTGGGATTATCGTATTCTATCCTGGATAGAGTTGTAGCCTTTCCCTGTAACTGGAACATGAACTGCATCGCTTCATTGACTTCATTTGTATTCTTATTATCGTCAATGTTGTCGAGAATCGTGCTTACTTTAAAGAAATACAGGTTGCGTTCCCTGTCTTCCAGATGCGGGCAATATTTATTCATGCACTTTGAAAAATCATCGTCCTGCAAAAGTGATTCGACTTCCTCCTTGGGGACGTAAAAGCCGTTCTCTATTAGTTTAAGCATACCAGGAAAGTATTTCTGCTGCTTTTCCTTGCTGACAGGGCATTGGAAAAGCAGGAAATTCATCAGATAAGGCTTTTTGCTGGTGCTTTCGGCGGTAACTGCGATTCCCTTGCGGAAGTACAGTTTGTCAAAATCATATGGTTCATAATCATATGTAATTGAGTAGAACTGGCCCTTTTCATTTACCAGCAGTATAGATACCGTTTCTGTTTTTTTAATCAGATATGGCGTGCCTATATACAACTGGTCAAAATCGCCTTTCTCTCCACCCACATAGCTTGGATTGCTATGTGTAAGCATACGGGCTTCTACGGAATTGCCTTGTTTACTTAAAGTCAACTGGAAGGAGGCTATTTCATTTCTTTCACCGTTCCTAGTGTATTTGTAGCCATAAAACGTGCCGTGATATTTTGGATCGGTTAGTACCTTTACCTTTTGTTCAAATGCATGCTCCGAAGGCTCGACAGAAACAGTTTGTTCTGTCGGTGCAAGAATCAATGAGTAGTCAAGATGCCAGAGTCTGCATAAGTCGATGACAATACCCATATTGGGGGCTTTGTCATTTTCAGTCAATACATCACGAACTGCTGTATAGCTGAACGAAAAGCCAATTGAATCCTCCAATTGCTTTCGCACATTAGCGACGGAACAATAAGCGCTTATTGTCTTGTAATAGTCTTGGAGGCGCTCCTTGATTTTCATGTATTGCTTAAATACCGCGCTTTCCTCACTCGTATCTGCTTTATTTGATTTCTTCATAAGGCATCCGTCCTTTCATAGTCAGGTACGACTATTATGCACGATTAACGTAATCGCGTCAATAGTTAATTTTATAAAATGTAAAACAGTTGCTTTAGCGTGACACAATTCTTTTTTCAAGTGATATACACCAAAACGCCAGCAACTTATAATTATCGTAAGGTCGCCGGAGACACCTATTCTCCGACCTTAATATACATCCATCCCTGACCTCCTGCGCAGGTTTCCGGCGGGGATGAGAACAACTGAATATTACGGGAACACCGCACCGGAAGTGATGTCCCAGCACTCGAAATGGAGAAATCCATTGAGGCTGGCATCACGGTCTGGTTCTGTCGTTCTGCCTGAAAGCTCCTTTTCGAGTGCATCTCGGAAAGGAGTTTTTCTATGACAGACAACAGCAAAAAAGAAGTCGAATTGACCGCAACCAAAATCACCTACTACCGCTATGGGAGCAACGGTGAGTTGGAAGCCAGCACATCCATCGAAGTCGGTGACTTACTGGAGGATGGTCATCGCGTCACACAGCAGGAAATTACTTTCCTGCAGGAAGACTACCATCGCCAGCAGTTAGGCGACCGCTATTATCGCGAGCATAAAGACGGTTACACGGAAAACGCAAAGACCCGTTATGAAACGGCTACTGGTAAAGAAGTAGACGATCCCATCAATCAGCTTCCGTCTGAAGGTTCCGACCCGCTTGACATTCTGCTCGATACCGAAGAGGACATGGATTCTCCTGATGAGCCGGAGGACATCTTCCCATCGCCAGAAGCATTGAAAGAGGCATTGGACAATCTTCCCGAAGAAGACCGCCGTCTGATTATGGACATTTACTACGAGGACAAGGCCATCCGCGCCGTTGCGAGGGAATCCGGCAGGCCGGAATCCACGCTGCGCTATCACCACAAGCGCATTTTGAAGAAGCTGAAAAAATTATTATCCGAATAGCCCAGAGAAAAAGTTGCGCACCCTCGGTTTTATATGGAGGAACTATTTCCTCACACAAACCAAAGGAGGAACCCATATGAGTCGAAATCATTCTGTACGTATCAATGTCCGGACGGACGAGAACAGGGAAACCATCATGGAAGGCGGCATCCGCCATATCCCTAAGCGTCTCATTACTCTTCTCTTCGGAGAGAACGCAGACGTGCTGGTTTTGACGACCGGCAAGACCGTATCCGGAATCGAAATCCGCGAAACCAGGGAGGAGGCGAAACAGGCATGAAACTGTACGAAGTCAATCAGGCTATCGAAGACATCTTTGAACAGGCAGTCGATGTCGAGACCGGTGAGATTCTCATGGACTCGCAGGAGCTCATGGCGCGTCTCGATGTGCTTCATCTGGAGAGAAACCGGATCCTGGAATACCTGGCCAAGCTCACACTGAATCTTCGTTCCGATGCCGCTGCCTTAAAGGAAGAGGAATCCCGTCTGAAAGCCAGACGCGAAAAAATCTCCAAAAAGGAAGCAAAGCTCATGGAGATTCTCGACCGCGAGTGTGCCGGAGAAAAGACAGATCTTGGCATCGCCACAGTCAGCTACCGCAAGACTTCCCATGTGGAAGTGTCGGATGCGCCAAAGGCCATCCGCTGGCTCAAGCGCAACAAACACCTCGACTGCTTCCGCGTCCCGGCACCGGAAATTGCGAAGACGGAAGTAAAGAAACTTATCAACTCAGGAATCAAGGTTCCCGGCTGCACTGTGGTCGAGGACCGTTCCTGTTCACTCAAGTAAGGAGGATGCAATGTTAAACATTAGAAATGGCAAAATATCCAGACCACAGAAACTGGCCATCTACGGGCCAGAAGGTGTTGGGAAAAGTACACTGGCGGCCCAGTTCCCCGACCCGCTGTTTATTGATACCGAAGGAGGCACTGCCCACATGGATGTGCGGCGTATCGACCGTCCGACAACCTGGGACGAACTCCTCGCCATTATCAATGAAGTCGCTGTAACCAAGGATGTGTGCAAGACTCTGGTTATTGATACAGCCGACTGGGCGGAACAGCTTGCTATCACCTATATCTGCGGAAAATACAAGAAGAACGGCATCGAGGAATTCGGCTACTCAAAGGGCTATGTGTATCTGGCAGAGGAATTTGCCCGTCTCCTCGCCGCTCTGGATAAGGTCATCGCCTCCGGCATCCATGTGGTGGTAACCGCCCATGCCAAGATGCGTAAGTTCGAGCAGCCAGATGAGATGGGCGCGTATGACCGCTGGGAGACAAAACTTACCAAGCAGGTGGCTCCGCTCCTCAAAGAATGGTGTGACATGCTGCTGTTCTGCAACTACCGCACATTCGTGATTCAGTCCGATAACGCGATGGAAAAGGCGAAGGCGACCGGCGGCAAGCGTGTGATTTACACCTCCCACCATCCCTGCTGGGATGCCAAGAACCGTCACGGTCTTCCGGAGATGATGGATCTGGATTATCAGAACATCGCTCACTTGTTTACAACGAACGCTGCTGCAAGCACAGAAGCATCTGATAAACCGGCTCAGAAACCCATCGACACTCTCCGCCAGATGATGGCCGAGGCAAATGTAACTGATGCGGAAATCCAGAAGGTGGTCTCCTCAAAAGGCCACTACGCTGTGGATGTTCCTATTGACGATTACACCGAGAAGTTTTTAAACGGCTGGCTTATCAAATACTGGCCGCAGGTTTTGAAGCTCATCGAAGCAGACCGTACCGGTCTCAACTAATACAAGGAGGATTATTATGTCTGACAATTATAAGAAAAATCAGGATATGTGCATGGATTGGGATGACGAAATTCAGTCTGATGGAGCGGAATTTATCATCCTGCCGGAGGGCGATTACAACTTCACGGTCATTGATTTTGAGCGTGGCCGTTTCCCTGGCGGACCGAAGCTGCCGCCCTGTAACAAGGCAACACTGACTCTGCAGGTAAAAACCGATGACGGCATCGCAACTGCCCGTACCGACCTGATTCTGTACCGCACACTGGAGTGGCGCATCTCCGCTTTCTTCCGCTGCATCGGACAGAAAAAGCACGGCGAACGTCTTGTGATGAACTGGAATAAGGTGGTCGGCTCCAAAGGCCGTGCGCATTTCAAGCCGCGCACCTATCAGGATAAGGACGGCAACGACAGACAGGCAAACGATGTCGCTCGCTTCTACGACTACGACGAGAAGAACTTCCCTGCTGAAGACGAATGGATGGAACTTCCAGAAGGCACGGAAGAGCTTCCGTTTGAGTAAGGAGGTGCCGGATGTTTCAGCTGAGACCTTATCAGGCTGAGGCGAAACAGGCAGTCATATCCGAGTGGGAACAGGGGCACCAGAAAACACTTCTGGTGCTCCCAACCGGCACCGGCAAAACTGTTGTATTCGCATCAGTCACAGAAAATCAGGTTAAAAAAGGCCACCGTGTGCTGATCGTAGCGCATCGCGGCGAGCTTCTCACTCAGGCAGCAGACAAATTAAAAGCTGCTTCCGGGCTGGACTCTGTTTTGGAAAAAGCGGAGTCTTCCAGCCTCGGCAGCTTCATCCCGGTAACGGTCGGCTCTGTGCAGTCACTCGCGCAGGAAAAAAGACTGTCCCGCTTTCCAGAGGATTATTTTCAGGACATCATCGTTGATGAAGCCCATCACTGTCTCTCCGACAGCTACAAGCGCGTTCTTGACCATTTTCCGGAAGCGAATGTCCTCGGTGTAACAGCAACGCCAGACCGTGGCGATATGAAAAATCTCGGAGAGTATTTCGACTCCAAAGCCTATGAATATAGCATGACGGACGCCATCAGGGACGGCTATCTGTGTCCCATCAAGGCGCAGATGATTCCTCTGGAACTGGATATCCATGGTGTTGGTCTCTCCAGCGGAGATTTCAGTGCAGGTGAAATCGGATGCGCATTGGAGCCATATCTGGAGCAGATTGCAGTCGAGATGACACACTACTGCCAGGGTCGTAAGACTGTGGTGTTCCTGCCGCTTATCGCTACCTCGCAGAAATTCTGCAGGATGCTAAATGATGCCGGTCTATCCGCTGCAGAGGTAAATGGAAACAGTGATGATCGGGAGCAGGTGCTTTCCGATTTTGAAAATGGCCGGTATGACGTTTTGTGTAATTCCATGCTCTTAACAGAAGGCTGGGATTGCCCGTCGGTTGATTGCATCGTCATCTTACGTCCGACCAAAATCAGGAGCCTGTATCAGCAGATGGTCGGTCGCGGAATGCGGCTCTCTCCCGAAAAAGAGAATCTGCTGCTCCTCGACTTTTTGTGGATGACAACAAGGCATGATTTGTGCAGACCATCTGCACTTTTAAGCAAGGACGAAATCATCGCCCAGAAGATGGATGAGGCCTTGAAGGCAAATCCGGAGGCTTTCGACTTGATTGAGGCTGAGGAACAGGCCGAGCGGGATGTCCTTGCCGAGCGCGAAGCGGCTCTCGCAAAACAGCTGGCTGAGATGCGCGGCAAAAAACGCAAGCTGGTAGACCCAATCCAGTATGCGCTCTCCATCGCCGCGGAAGACCTGGCCAATTACGTCCCTACCTTTGCCTGGGAGATGGCTCCGCCTTCCGAAAAGCAGCTGCAGTTTCTGGAAAAACGCGGAATTTTCGCTGACAGTATAGAAAACGCAGGACTGGCTTCCATGCTCATCGACCGTTTAAAACGCAGACAGGACGCGGGGCTCGCCACGCCAAAGCAAATCCGGTGTCTGGAGCGTTACGGTTTCCGGCAGGTCGGCACCTGGCAATTTGCCGATGCCAGCAAGTTAATATCCATGCTTGCGGCAAACCACTGGCAGCTTCCCTACGGCATAAACCCTATGCTTTACAAACCACAGAAGGAGGCCATTTATGGATAACAATATTTTATCGGCTCTGCAGGCCATTGATGTAGCATCTCTTTCACGTGCCGACTGGATTGCAGTCGGCATGGCCTTAAAGGAGGAAGGCTACCCCTGCTCCATCTGGGATGACTGGAGCCGTAACGATAAGCGCTATCATCCCGGAGAATGTGAGAAGAAATGGAACGGCTTTCACGGCAGTGGCTCACCGGTAAAAGGCGGCACCATCATACAGATGGCAAAGGAACGCGGCTGGACACTTTTTAGCGAGGACGGATGTATGGGATGGAACGACACGATTGAATATGACGGCGAAGACGGTTTCACCGGATTTACCCCGCCAGATGCCTGGGACCCGGTCGCTGACCTCATCAAATATCTGGAAACACTCTTTGACGCGGACGACCTGGTCGGCTATGTCACAAACGACGTCTGGCAGGATGGCGACGGCAGATGGTTCCCATCGAAAGGCGTGTATGACCGCACTGCCGGTGAATTGCTCGCATCGCTTAAGAAACACAAAGACGATATCGGAGCCACAGTCGGTGACTGTAAAGCGGAGGCCGGTGCGTGGATTCGCTTCAACCCCTTAGACGGCAATGGTGTTAAAAACGAAAACGTAACCAAGTACCGCTATGCGCTGGTCGAGTCAGACACACTGTCCATCGCGGAGCAGGACATCCTGTTCCGCAAGCTGGAGCTGCCGATTGCGGCTATGGTGCATTCCGGCGGTAAATCACTTCATGCCATCGTTCATATCGATGCAAAGGATTATGAAGAATACCGGACCCGGGTAGAATTTCTCTACGAATTTTTGGAGAAAAACGGCGTGAACATCGACAAACAGAACCGCAACCCGTCGCGTCTTTCAAGGATGCCGGGAGTTACCAGAAACGGCAACCGCCAGTACCTCGTGGCAACGAATATCGGCAGGAAGTCATGGGTGGACTGGATGGACTTTGCCGAGGGTGTATCCGACGAATTGCCGGATATGGTTTCTCTGGATGTTTATAAAGATAATCCTCCGACGCTTCCGGAAGAACTGATTCATGGAATCCTGCGGCGCGGACATAAGATGCTGGTCTCCGGTTCCTCAAAAGTCGGGAAGAGCTTCCTTCTGATGGAGCTTGCCATTGCTATCGCGGAAGGCAGGCCGTGGCTCGGATTTTCCTGCAAAAAGGGCCGGGTGCTGTATGTGAACCTGGAAATCGACCCGGCCAGCGCAGTCTGCAGATTCTTTAAAATATACGAGACGCTCCATCTGGAAATGAAACATACAGAAGACATTGTCATCTGGAACCTGCGTGGCCATGCTGTCCCGCTCGACCAGTTAGTCCCTAAGCTCATCCGCCGGGTCCGTGACCAGCACTTCGACGCCATCATTATCGACCCAATCTATAAGGTCATCACCGGCGATGAAAACAACGCTTCCGAAATGGGCGCGTTCTGTAACCAGTTTGACAAAATCTGTACCGAGACCGGCTGCTCCACCATCTACTGCCATCACCACTCGAAAGGCGCTCAGGGTGCAAAACGCGCGATGGACAGGGCTTCAGGCTCCGGTGTGTTTGCCAGAGACCCGGATGCGCAGCTCGACATGATCCAGCTGGAGCTGACAGATGACTTAAAGAATAACGTCCGGGATGGCCACGCGACCGCATGGCGGCTGGAATCCAGTCTCCGGGAATTTGAGAACATAGAGCCGGTCAATTTCTGGTTCGAGTACCCGCTGCACCGGCTGGACACCACCGGCGAGCTGGCAAAGTGCAATCCGGAGGGAAGTCCTATGGCCAACCTTCAGAAAAGCAGCAAATACACCACTGCTGACGAGCGCAAGGATTCCATCCACACCGCATACGAGGCCTGCATGTTTAACCCGCCCGTCTCTGTCACCGCCCTTGCAGAATACATCGGAGTTACAGAGCGCTGTGTGCGAGACCGTCTCCGTGAGCTGAAGGACGTTTACTGGTGTAAAAATGGCATCGTCGGCAAGATTGAGGACAAGCAGAAAAGCTAATATTCTCATTTTTCCGCTGACGGAAGAAAAGCCAAAAAACGCCCCTTTTTCCATGAACGGAAATCGGCCTTATAAATATACATTCCGTTCCGTCATGTTCCGTGTGTGGGAAAGGCTTAACAGCCGCCTTTCCCCACCACGAAACGGGACGCGCGGATTTCTGAAGCTTATTCCGAAGGAGGTACAGCAGCATGGAATTCTTTATAGCAATGAACCCGCCGACCGTGACCGCACAGATGAAGCAGGTACGTGTCGTGAAAGGGAAACCGATGTTTTATGACCCGCCAAAGGTAAAAGAAGCCCGTCAGGCACTGTCCGGATATCTTTCCCTGCATAAGCCGGACAAACCGTTACAGGGAGCCGTTTCCCTCCAGGTAATATGGCTGTTCCCCAAGGGCAAAAGCCACAAGAACGGCGAATGGCGGACAACCCGGCCAGATACCGATAATCTCCAGAAACTCTTAAAAGACTGCATGACCGCCGTCGGTTTCTGGAAGGACGATGCCCAAGTGGTCCGGGAGTCTGTAGAAAAGCGCTGGTCGAGCGATCCCTGCGGCATTTATATCGAAGTAAACGAACTGGAGGTGCCGCATGAAAAAGTATAAATCACAGAGTTACATAGAAAGCAATTCTCCCCTTGACCCTTATCAGCTTCTGGCAAACGCGATTGTACTGCAGGCGGTTAAAGACTATCGGGTAGCCTTAAAAGGCCTGCAGAAAATTCCGGACAGTAAAGACCATTTATCGGAGAAAGCCTCTATCGAGCGCTTCTTTCGCTCCCGCTGGTTCGGAGCCTTAACAACCATTGACCCGGAGTATCTGATAGCAAAACTGCAAAAGGAGGTGGACGGAAAATGACGGCAAAAGAATATCTCTCAAGTGTCAAAATCTTATCTTCTGAAATATGCGCCAAAAAGAGAAGGCTTGAAGTATACCGCAGCCTGTGCGGATATAAATCACCGCAGCTCTCCGATATGCCAAGGAGCGCTTCTCCAAATCTGCAAAGCATGGAATCTTCTGTCTTAAGGGTCATCGATTTGGAAGCTGAAATCCAAAAAGCCGAGCAGAAACTGGATTCCATGAAAAAGGAACTGCGCACCGTTATTAACAGCACCATCATCGGCAGCGATGCTGTCAGCCGCCGCCAGACATCACAGGCCAATTTCCTTCTGGTGCTGGAGCTGCGGTATGTTGACTGCCTCAGCTGGAGAGACATCGCTTACCAGATGGGATACACAGAGCGCCATGTTCAGCGGCTTCACGGCGACGCCCTTACCTATATCAATGTCCCTGAACAAGAAGTGCGCACCCATAATTAACCTGTCATATACCTGTCACTGTTATGTCATGTCAACCTGTGATATGATGTATCATAGAAAAAGTGTTTAAGATGAACCTCGCGGATACGCTCCGTGAGGTTTTTTCGTGCGCTGATTCAGGCAACAAGGACAGGGCTTCTGCTGCGATACTCTCCGGCATGACCGGAAGACAACCTCCGGTGGAGGCTTTGCCACTGCCACAGGGAGGTGAATGCGATGCCAAGAAAACCGAAGCACCCCTGCTCCCATCCCGGTTGTCCGGAGCTTGTGGAGTATGGTGAACGCTTCTGTGAGAAACACCAGAAGGAAGAAAACAAACGCTACGAGAAGTACGACCGGGACCCAGCTGTACGCCGTAGGTATGGACGCGCCTGGAAGCGCATCCGTGACAGCTATGCTGCTGCTCACCCATTGTGTGAGCTCTGCCTTGCGAAGGGGATCTATACGAAGACTGAGGAAATACACCACAAGCTGCCGCTCTCTGAGGGAGGAACGCACGACCGCTCCAACCTCATCGCCTTGTGTAAGCCGTGCCATGCGCGGATTCATGCGAAGCGCGGCGACAGGTGGCACAACCGTTCGAAGCAGGACTCTCACGAGGCCTAGGGGCGGTGCAAATCTCTGTTTGGCTTCTCCCAGGGAACGGTGCGGGGGTCACGCGCGCAAAAATTTGTATTCAAACGGGGTATTAACCCCCTCGGTCATGAAATGAGGTGAGGAACATGGCAAAAGACGGCACTGCCAGAGGCGGCGCAAGGCCGGGAACCGGTCCGAAACGCAAAGCCCTGACGGATAAAATCAATGACGGCGTTTCCGCAATGGTCATCGACCTGCCGGAGCCGTCCTCTTTTGAAGGCGCTGATATGCCGCCCGTCAAAGAATACCTGCGGGCAAAACAAAAAAACGGACGGGACCTCTGTGCAGCAGAGGTTTATGAAGAGACCTGGCG
>JAJPYF010000017.1 GCA_021205085.1 Clostridiales bacterium
ATGTGATACTTCTGGTCTTCTCTGCGATAAGCATATTATAACTATGATCACTGTAAAACAGAGAAGCATGACACAATAAAAAGGAAGCAGAGCAATTCCCCTGCTTCCCAGACATATCATTCTGCTTTTATATACTGCAAAATCTGCATCAAATAATATAACAAACCCTTATTGCCGGGTCAGCGCCTCTTTGACTATGTCCTCACGACTATTCGTGATAGCTTTCGCCTCTTCCACGGAAAAGCCGCGGTTTAACAGGTTGAGAAACACATCCAACTCCCGATCATGCGCTTCATCCATCAGCTTCCGCGCCTCCCTCTTGATTCTATCGGTTTCCTGTTCCGCCTCATTCTGCTTCTTCTCCGCCTCGTTTTGCTTTTGCTCCGCCTCATCAATCAGATGCTGCACTTCTTTTAGTGTCTCTTCTCTGGCCTCCCGCCGCTCCATCAAAATCTCTTCCCATGCCTGCATATACCGTACACCTACCTCCTCATTGTTCTGGATTGTCCGGACGCTCTCGCTGATCCGCCTGACCTGCTCGCTTTGGAAAACCCGTTCCCTGTCGTTCGTGTGCTCGATGAGGTACAGAAGCTCCTTTAGCTCCGGCGTGATGTCTTCCCCGTCCTGTCCACGGGTGTTCAGGAAAATCCGTACCGCGCCGTCATCCAGCTTCACGCCGGGCACTTCCTCACACTGCATAGCGAAGGTATAACGGTACTTCTTTTCCCCAAACAGGTCAAACGGCATAATCATAATGATGAAGACTGGGCCAAGGTCATTAAAATTGTCCACCCCAGGCTCCAACATCTTGCTATCGATCAATGCCTGATAATACCGGCTCCGCTTCGGCAGGTTGCCCGTGTTGCGCGCCTGAACCTCCGTGTCGTAAACGGCACCTTCCTCATCCTGTGCCCAAACATCCAGCTTGACAAACCGGAACCTCGACGAAATCCGCTGCTCTTTTTCCGCCTGCGGAAGGTATTTTAAGACGAGATCCCTCCCCAGAATGATCTCCAGCACCGCCTGCATATTCTCCGGTTTTTCCATGGTCTCCGCGAACAAAAACCGGTCTAACAGCGTCAGCTCCTGTAATGTTTTTCTGTACTCCATAAATATCCTCCTCCATTATAAAAGAAATAGAAATAAGTGTAAAGCTGATTTTCCGGCGAATATACCATGAAAAACCAGACAGAGCGCCGACCCGGCCCTCCCATCGGACAGTTGAATTTCAGAAATAAAATCTGTCGCGACCGTAAAAAAGTATATCATCAGTAAATGCTCAGGACAAGTCAGAAGCGAAAAAAAGCTGCACAAAAAAATCACCCCTCTGACTGTGCACCTGTCACAAACAGAGGGATGAAAAATTATACAATGTTCACAAATTCGTTTTTCGTACAAAACTCACGATTTTAGTGGCAGCATCCGCCGCTGCAACCGGAGCAGCCGCCGCCCTTGCAGCCGGAGCAGCCGTTCAGGCAATCCCCGCTGCAGCTTATTTTGCCCTTGTGGTGAATCCTGTCATCCAGAAGATACCACACATCCAGGCCGACAATCGCAAATACGATGATCGCAACAATTACTGTACTCATAGGCTCCTCCTTTTCTCAGAATATCGCAACGCTTTTTGTTGAAGCCCTGCTGCGATTACCCAAAATCCGTCTGTAACTGCAATACTCCTACGCTGTAACCGTATCCTTCTTCAGATACGGATTCGGTCTTACTATCATATAAATATACGCCACCAGCATGATAAGTGCAACCACAAATCCGACCGGATGGATATTTCCCGCAACCGCAGAACCGATCTGGAACACGATGATGGACACGGTATAGGCCAGGAAGCACTGGTAACCGATCGCCGCCCAGAACCACTTTGAATTGTTCATCTCTCTCCTGATTGCGCCCATCGCCGCGAAGCACGGTGCGCACAGGAGGTTGAAGATCATGAAGCAGAATGCGGAGAGCGGAGTGTACGCCGCCTGCAGTGCCGCCCAGATCTCGGTTCCGTCCTCGGCAACCTCGTCAAAGCCGCCGTAGAGGATACCGAAGGTACCGACAACATTCTCCTTCGCGATCAGGCCGGTGACCGCCGCGACGGTCGCACGCCAGTTGCCGAATCCAGCCGGCCGGAAAATAATGCAAACCGCATTTCCGATCGCCGCCAGAACGGACTGGTCCGCGTCCTCAACCATCATAAAGCCCGCATCGGTCATGCCGAAGCCCTGGAGGAACCAGATCAGCACGGTCGCCGCCAGAATGATTGTTCCGGCGCGCTTGATGAAGGACCAGCCTCTCTCCCATGTAGGACGGAGAATGGAACCGATGGTCGGAATATGGTATGCGGGGAGCTCCATGACGAACGGAGTCGGATCGCCCGCGAAAGGTTTTGTCTTCTTTAACATGATGCCGGAGAGGACGATCGCCGCGATCCCGATAAAGTACGCGGATACGGAGACCAGACCCTGATGTGCCGGGAACATGGCGCCCGCGATCATGGCGATGATCGGCATTTTCGCACCGCAGGGCATGAAGGTCGTCGTCATGACGGTCATCTTGCGGTCCTTGTCGCTCTCGATGGTGCGGGATGCCATGATTCCGGGCACGCCGCAGCCGACGCCGATCAGCATCGGGATAAAGGACTTTCCGGAAAGTCCGAACCGGCGGAAAATCCGGTCAAGGACGAAGGCGACACGCGCCATATAACCAATCTGCTCTAAGATGGACAGCATCAGAAACAGCAGCAGCATCTGCGGCACAAAGCCGAGCACCGCGCCGACGCCAGCCACGATACCGTCATTGATCAGACCGGCCAGCCACGGGGCCACATTCGCCGCATCCAGCGCATCGCCCAGAACCGCGCAGATGCCATCCGCAAAGACCGTGTCATTTACAAAATCCGTCAGCCATGCGCCCAATGAGTTCATGGCAACCCAGAAGACGCAGAACATAACACCCGCAAAAATCGGGAGACCGAGGATCCGGTTCGTCACGATCCGGTCGATCCGGTCGGAGACGGTCAGGTCATGAAGCGCCGCCTTCTTCTGAACGGTATTCTCGCAAAGCTTGTTGATATATGAATATCTCTGGTTTGTGATGATACTCTCCGAGTCGTCATCCATCTCCTTTTCACACTCCGCGATATGCTCCTCAATGTGCTTCATCAGGTCCGCGGAGAAATTCAGCTCCTCCTGCACCTTCGAGTCGCGCTCAAACAGCTTCATCGCGTACCAGCGAAGGTTTTCCTTTGCGACCTTATCCTCAATCGACTCCTCAATGTGGGCGATCGCGTGCTCTACACTGCCGGAAAACACATGAAGCGGCTCCGCATATTTTACCTTCTGCGCGGCCTCAACCGCCTTCTCGGCAGCCTCAAATCCACCCTCGCCCTTTAATGCACTGATCTCCACAACCGCACAGCCAAGCTGATCCGCGATCTTCTTCACATCGATGACATCGCCGTTTTTCCGGACGATATCCATCATGTTGACCGCGATGACAACCGGGATGCCCAGCTCCATCAGCTGCGTGGTCAGATACAGGTTTCTCTCAAAATTTGTTCCGTCCACGATATTCAGGATGGCGTCCGGGCGCTCATTGACCAGATATGTACGGGATACAACCTCCTCCAGCGTGTACGGGGACAGGGAATAGATACCCGGCAGGTCCTGAATGATGACCTCGCCCTTATGTCCCTTTAACTTTCCTTCCTTTTTCTCTACGGTTACGCCCGGCCAGTTTCCCACATACTGTGCGCTGCCGGTCAGCTGGTTAAACAGCGTCGTTTTTCCGCTGTTCGGGTTTCCCGCAAGTGCAATTCTGATACTCATGCAAATTTCCTCCCTTTTCCTCTACTCAACCTCTATCATCTCAGCGTCCGATTTGCGGATGCTGAGCTCATATCCGCGGACATTCAGCTCGATCGGGTCGCCAAGCGGCGCTACCTTTCGAACCATAATGTTTACGCCCTTGGTGATGCCCATGTCCATGATCCGCCGTTTTGTCGGTCCCTCGCCATGAAGCTTTTTTACCGTTGCGGTGCCGTTTACCGGCACATCCTTTAATGTTTTCATATGTTCTCCTTTCTTCAGCCATATGTCATAGTATTTATCTGTCTGTTCACCGCTCCCGCTCAGACCATGATTCGGTTCGCCATGGTCTTATCGAGTGCGATACGGCTCTCTTTCACCTGAATGATAAGGTTTCCACCTACTTCATTCACAACCTTAACAGTCTCCTCCACCACCAGCCCGAGCTCAGCCAGATGCTGTCTGATCTCATCCTTTCCGGTAATCTTCTTGATCTCTACAATTTCTCCGGTTTTTGCCATGGATAAAGGCATCATTCTCGTCTCCTCTCAGTTAGCACTTCGCAATTTTGCTTGCACAAAACTATAAGCAATTAGCATTTTACAATTTTTCTTATGCTTAGCTACAATTTGTTAGATTATTCTAACCTCAGCCAAAAGGAGTGTATCACGCAAAGGACCTGATGTCAAGCACATCAGATCCTTTTTTCCGAAAATATTTTATAGAAATTTTATGATTGCGAAATGCGTCACCCTCCGGCCGCCTCGTTTTTGAGCTGAAGCTCACCGAGCAGCTCCCACGAATAATCACAATATGCTCTCTGCCGCTGCGTCAGTTCTTCGTAGGACTTCAGGCGCGGATCCTGACGATGCGCCTCATCATGAATCTCACCGAAGGACCAGTTATAAAACGCATAAAACCGTAGCCACCGCTGGTGTTCGATTCGGCGAAGGCGATCCAGACACGCCGGATCCCGAATCATTTCTTTATAAACCGCATAAGCGTCGGCAAGCATCTGCGCCGTCAGATTCGTAATATTTTCGTCTTCCAGCAAAATCCGCACCTTGGTAAAAATATGTTCGGACGCCGCGATCTTGGACTGCCTGAGATAATCCCCGAGCTGATCCCAGTCCAGCGAATCCCCCGGATGGCTGTTCCGGTACAGATTGTTCATCGCCACCGCCACCTGATTCAATGTCGTCCTGAGAACATGCTCCGGCGTGTAAATCGACTCGTTCGTCCCGAAATGAGACACGCCCGGAATCACACGGTTGCTCCGCAGATCGATGCGCCCGCGGATCAGATAGTAGCGGCGCATCTGCCAGAAAATGTCCCACCCGTTCTGTTCGTCGTCGTCGCAGATGATAATGCGGTCCATCTCCTCAAAAAGCGCGTGTTCCATCGTCCACGACGCCGCATGAAAAATCAGCGAATCCCGATCCGCAGACTCCTCCTGAAGCGAGAAGACATCGGCAAGCCCGTGATGAATGTTCAGGAAATCTCCGACCTCCCCGAAAACATGATAGGTGACATGGTGCTCCGGTGAGATCACGTTTGTCATAATCGCACGGGTGAGCAGCGCCTCCCCGTAGTGCCCGAAACCGATCAGGGCAATCCGGCGCTCCGCACTGGTCAACGGCTTCTCCCGCCAATACTCCCGGGCGCAGCAGTCATAGCTGTGAAAGAAATGTACGTTTCCGGAGAGGCTGTCCTCCCCGCTGACCGTTCTCGCATAGACCTCGACCGGCAGCCGCGCGATATTTACCGCGCGGGGATTGACGCCGATGTCATTTTCTTTCATCAGAAAAACCTTACACTTCGTCCCGACACCATGCTTCGCCCCGGCAATGCGCTCCGGCGAGACATTGACACAAAGGCAGGGATAATCCGGCTTTTCCTCCACCGCGCTTTTTCCCTGCCCGTAAATAATCACTGCCCGGGGGTCTTCCGCGAGAATCTGCTGTGCCAGCGTATTCGCTTCCAGCCCCATATCGGCAAAATAATACCAGTTTTTCTTTTTCTGGATGGATAAAACCAGAAGAGGAAACCCCTCGCTCATAAGGAAGGACAAAAATGTCCCGAACAAGGTAATCAGAATGCCGGTCGACAAAAGCAGGAATACAATCCCGACTGCATGCCCGATCGGCGTGATCGGCGTGACATCACCGTAGCCGACCGTCGTCAGGGTCGCGACAGAGTACCAGATCGCATCCTCCAGCGTCCGAATGGACGACTGCGGGTTGGCGGACTCCGCCAACAGCATCGCAAGCAGCAGCACCACATAAATGCAGGCCAGCACTGCGATAAAAACAATGTACAACCGTCGCTTTCTCCTCATGAGCATTTTCCTCCCCCATTTTCAGAATACTCATCTCATCTTGAAATTTATTCCGCCCACGGCCGGATCCGGTATGTCACCCCGATCTCATCGCAGATCCGCTGACACTCGGCCTCCTCCTCGTGCGTGATGGTCGTATCCACCGTGGAGAGAATGACCTGCGGCACATGGCGGACAGACCGTCTGGCAAAATCCAGCATGGCCTCGAAGGACCCCGCGCCGAATTTGCTGCGCACCAGCTCCTGATAGCGCTCAGCGTTCGGCGTGTTCAGACTGATGGAGACCACATCGATCAGTCCCTCAAACTCCGGCGTGATATCCCGCTCCCAGATCAGGTTCCCCATCCCGTTCGTATTGATGCGGATCTTCATCCCGAAATTCTCCTTCACATACTTTGCCACCGGAAGCAGCACCGGAAGCGCCTCCGTCGGCTCCCCGAACCCGCAGAAGACAAACTCCTCAAACTGACTCATGTCGAAGCGGTCAAACGCCGCGATCACCTCCTCCAGCGTAGGCTCGCGCTCCAGCCAGAGGCTGTCCGACTCTCCGACCCGGTCCATGGTCTGCCGCAGGCAGAACACGCACGCGCAGGGACACTTGTTCGTCAGGTTTGCATATAATCCGTTGTGTACCTTGTATAAAATCTCCATGATAAATCCTCCTTCATCTATTTCGGCGCCAGCCTCGCCAAATGTTCCTCAAAACAAACCCCGTCCGTCAGCGGAATATCCCGCTCTATGGAGCTGATGATCGACCGCTTGATAAACGCGGATGCCCGCTTTACGGAATCCCCGAAGGGCACGCCGTTCACCGCGTCCGCCGCGAGGATCGCCGCGAAAATATCTCCGGTTCCGGAACGGGAGGTGCCGACCCGGTGCGTCCGCCGCACGCGAACCTCTTTTCCCCTCTCAAAGCAGAGGTTTGCCACAAAACCGC
Organism: Clostridiales bacterium; assembly: GCA_021205085.1. GTDB lineage: Bacteria > Bacillota > Clostridia > Lachnospirales > Lachnospiraceae > Eubacterium_I. The sequence goes on from JAJPYF010000017.1 coordinate 7,081, forward strand.
CCTGCGGAATGCCGGTGATCACGATCTTCTCCGGCCCCATGGCGCTTAAGAATTCCGCCATGGCCGTGATCTCCGCCACCCTCCACTTTTCCTTGTAGGGAGTGTCTGTCAGGATGCAGGCTTCCGTCAGGTTCGGCGTCAGAATATCCGCGTACCGCACCAGATGACGCATCTCCCGGCACATCTCCATCGTATAGGTCTCATAGGGCTTTCCGTAGTCTCCCATGACCGGGTCAATGAGGACGATCGTCTTCTCCCCGGTGAACTCCCGAAGAAATCCCTCCACAAGCTCAATCTGCTCCACGGATCCCAGAAAGCCGGTGCAGATCCCGTCAAACTGCAGGTCGAGCTTTTTCCACTCCGCCATATACGGCGCCATTTTTGATGTATAGTCGTCAAAGAAATAGCTGTCAAACCCCGTGTGATCGGAAAAAATCGCCGTCGGCAGCGGGCAGCACTGGATTTTCATCACCGAGATGATCGGCAGAGCCACCGCGATGGAGCAGCGCCCGAATCCGGAGAAATCATTGACCACCGCGATCTTTTTCTGATTGTTATGTGATTCCTTCCAGTTCAGTTTCATTCTCCCGTCAGCTTTTCGCCTTTTTCAAAGAGCCCTTCCATGTCGGCGGATAGATCAGAATCAGCAACGGGAACAGCTCCAGACGCCCGGCCAGCATATCAAACACCAAAACAATCTTGCTGAAATTCGTAAAGAAAGAATAGCTCTGCGTCGGGCCGACCATGTTCAGCCCCGGACCGATATTATTGATCGTAGCCGCCACTGCGGTAAAATTCGTGATAAAATCCACATTCTCCAGAGAGAGGCAGAACATGGAGAGGACAAACAGTGCCACAAACGTCACCAGATACACATGGATGCCGCGGATCACATCCTCCTCCACGTTCTTCCCGTCCATCTTGATCTTTTTCACACTCTTCGGGAAAAGGTAGGAGCCGAACTCCCGCAGAACCGTCTTTACCATAATGACAATGCGGGAAATCTTCAGGCCGCCGCCGGTACTCCCCGCGCATGCGCCGAAAAACATGATCAGCACCAGAATAAACCGCGAGGTCTCCGGCCACAAATTAAAATCCACCGTGGCAAACCCCGTGGTCGTAATAATGGAGGCCACCTGGAAAGAGACCGTTCTCAGATTCTCCCCGAAAGTAACCGCGGTATCATAGATGTTGACCATAATGACAACGATCGCACCCAGGATAATCAGGAAATAATACCGGACCTCCTCCATATGGAACGCCTGCCGCCACTTTTTAAAAAGAATCAGATAATAGGCGTTAAAATTCACGCCGAAAGCCAGCATAAATACGGTAACCACCCACTGGATATAGGGGGAATACCCCGCAATGCTGTCCGCCTTCACACCAAATCCGCCCGTCCCGGCCGTACCGAATGCGGTCGTCAGCGCCTCAAACAGAGGCATCCGCCCTGCCAGCAGAAAGACAACCATCAGAAATGTCAGGCTGATGTAAATCGTATACGTGATTCTTGCGGAACGCATCACCTTCGGGACAAGCTTGGAAACCGAGGGACCCGTGCTCTCCGCCCGCATCAGGTTCATATTGGAGCCGCCGCCCATCCGGATCACAGCGAGCAAAAAGACCAGAACGCCCATACCGCCCATCCAGTGGGTAAAGCTCCTCCAGAAAAGCATGCAGTGGGACAGCGCCTCCACATCATCCAGTATCGTCGCCCCGGTCGTAGTAAATCCGGAGACCGTCTCAAAAAAAGCGTCCACAAAAGAAGGAATCTCTCCGCTGATCAGAAACGGGAGACATCCCACCAGACTGATCAGAATCCAGCTGGCCGCCGTGGCGACACAGCCCTCTCTCATATAAAAAACGGTCCGGCCGGGTTTTTTCCGCACAACAAGCCAGCCGACAAGCAAACTGCACAGGCTGACCAGAAGGAATGTCCATGTACAGCGCTCCCTGTAAATCAAGCCCACGATCCACGGCAGCAGCAGGAAAACACCCTCTATCACCAATATCCATCCGAGGATATACCGAATCATATCTTTATTCATAATCTCTCTACCTCAGAGCATCATCGATACAGTCGATCCCCGTGTGCGTCGTCACCAGAATCACGGTGTCTCCGGGCTGGATGACATCATGGCCGCGCGGGATAATGATTCTGCCCCCGCGGTTGATGCAGGTCAGCAGCATCTGATCCTTCAGCCGCAGCTCGGAGAGCGGAACCCCCGTCACCTTTGAGCCCTCTGCGACCAGAAACTCGATCGCCTCCACCCGGTCACTGAAAAGCTGCACCAGCGTCTCGATATCGCCGTGCATCTGCGCGGTTTTGGTCCGCACATAGGCCACGATCGCCTCCGATGTGATGTATTGCGGATAAACCACGCTCCCCAGATCCAGACTGTTGATCACATTGCTGTATGTCGTCCGGCTTACCTTCGTAACCAGCTTCGCGTCGGAAACCTCCCGCGCATGCAGCGTCAAAAATATATTTCCCTCGTCAAAACCGGTCAGCGCCACGACAGCCTGCGCCGTGCCGATCCCCACTTCTCCCAGCAGCTCCTCGCTGCCGGCGTCGCCGTTGATCACAATCGCACGGGGAAGCAGAGTGCTTAATTCCTCACAGCGCTGCCGGTCCCGCTCGATGATTTTGACCTCAATTCCGGCATCCAGAAGAAGCCGCGCCAGATAGTAGGCACAGCGTCCGCCGCCCAGCAGGAGGGCATCCCTCACCTGATGCGTCTGGAAACCGATATCCCGCAGAAAGTGCCGTCCGTTCCGAATCTGGGCGATGAAAACGATCACATCCCCGGCCTCAAGAACAAAAGAGCCGTCCGGAATCACGACCTCCCCGCCGCGCTCCACGGCACAGATCAGGACATCGCTCAGCCGCTCGCTGCCGAGATCCATAATCCGTTTCCCCGTCAGGACATTCCCCTCCGGCAGCTTCATACGGACCATATCCGCCTGACCGCCCGCAAAGGTATTCACCGACAATGCGGTCGGCATATACAGCACCCGCGCGATGGCACGCGCCGTCAGCAGATCCGGATTGATGATCATGGCCAGCCCAAGCTTTTCCTTCAGATAATCGGCCTCCTGGATGTAGTCCGGCGTCCGGACACGGGCGATCACCTCGCACTGTGCCGCACGCTTGGCCACAACACAGCAGAGAAGATTCAGCTCATCGGAGTCCGTGACAGCGATCAGAATATCCGCGATATCAATCCCCGCCTCGCTCTGCGTGGCAAAGCTGGCTCCGTTCCCCACGACGCCGGAAATATCATACCGATCCGTGAGCTGCTGAATCCGCGCCGCATTCTGGTCGATGACCGTGATGTCATGGTCATCCGCGATGAGCCGTCCGACCAGAGTGGTCCCCACCTTCCCGCAGCCGATGATAATGATATGAAGCCCTCTGGCTTTTCTCTCTTTTTTCCGCATATTCATAACCGTTCTCCGTCCCGCTAAAAGAAACGCAACTGTTCAGTACCTTCACAGTTACGAGGCACTGTCCTGAATAGTTACAAAGAAACTTATTTCATCATAATAGATTCTCCG
>JAJPYF010000148.1:0-4125 GCA_021205085.1 Clostridiales bacterium
CCCCGGCATTATCCGTCAAAAACAACAACTCTCTGCTATTGCCTAAATCCCGCTTCAGCATTTCATAAGTTTCTCCAAGGACACAGCTCTGCTCCACATTCTTTAATAACTTCTCCAGATATGCTTTTTCCACGTTTTTCACTGCGGAAAAATCGATATAATTTCCCACAAATGAAAACTGCAGTGCTTTCCGCAGCGGATCCTCTGCACTGTGAATTTTATTCCGGATTTCCGACTCTCTTTCCAGCATTAACTGATTATAATAATATTTTTCCTCAGAATAATCCCGTACCTTACCAAAAATGTTCCTGTGCAGTTCATCTATATCACGCACAATCACCCGTGCGCATACGTCCCCGGGCGCTTTGGATAAAATTTTAAACATCCCCTGTAAAAACGCAAGCTTCTGCTCTTCCCCGGCCTCCTGCGGGATACTGCGCAACTGGCTTTCTGTCAGGCATTGTAAACATTCCGACCGCAATAATGTACTCATAAAATCGCCCCTCCTCAATGAAAGAATTATCTGATTTTCCCCTCATCGTATGACAAAAACTCATATCCAGCAAATCAAGGATTTTATCTTCCGAAACCGTACCATCCAGCAGAATACTGACCCAGTGATTTTTATTCATAAGTCATTTCAGTATATCTGCATACTTAACAAGTATCACATTGCCCATCTCGTTCGCTTTATCAATACAAGCCTTTGTAAAATCTGTTTTTGCAAATAAATAATAATACTTATCCTTGTGATAGAACAACCCGCTTCGTTCAACAAGTGTTTCAAGGACTCCGATATCTACCTTTGCGTTTGTCCATTTGCACTCGGCAAATAAGGCAGAGTCCCTATCTATACCCATAATATCAATTTCTTCCTGAGTCTTTGTTTTTGGATTTGTACCCCACCAACGGCCAATATCGCTGAAATTTACAGCACATTTCCCTTCAAGAAGCAGTTTCCATAGATACTGTTTGCAGATGTCCTCAAAAACTGCACCCATATAATTCGGCAATTCCGGCGCAATTCGCTGATAAGCTAAATCCGTTGCACCACGAGAGATAATAGATGTATTCTCCGGTACAAAACAATACCAAAACCGAAACATATTATCCTCGATAGAGTAAATGGTTTTGCGGCTGGATTTCTCACCGTAGGGTGATTCCTTCTTTACAATTCCAAGTGTAAGCAGATTTTTAATGTAAGTGGCACATACACTGGTGTCTTCGCCGATCTTACTTGAAATCTCATTCATTTTGGAAGAACCTGTGGCAATCGCTGTGATAACCGCATTGTAAATAGCAGGTTCACGAACCTCCTGTTTCAAAAGATTATTTGGCTCTTCAAATATAGAAGACGATGGATTGAGGTGCGTATTTTTTATGTTGTCTTCTATGGAAAGCTTGTCATTTAACTGCATCAAATACTGTGGCGTTCCACCGAAAATTCCGTAAGCGAGAGCTTTGTCTTCATCAGAATAATTTTTGAGATAACGACAAGTTTCGAAGAAGTCAAAAGGACTGATTTTGAATTGAGCAGTTCTTCTTCCGTAAAGAGGTGCTTTGTATGCCAACACATGGTCTTCCATATAGGACATAGATGAACCACAAAGAATCAAAAATAGTTTTGATGTGTCTTTGTTCTTGTCAATCAGAAGCTGAAGTGTGGATGCCAAACTTTTCGATGCACGAGCAACATAAGGGTATTCATCAATAACAAGAACAATCCTTTTTGTCTTTGCTAATTCAAAAATATGTTCCAATGCTGCCTGAAAACTTGGAAAAGAAGTGTTCACAGCAATCCCTGTGTTGTATTCCATAATACATCTTGAAAAGTTATCAAGATTCTGCTTTGCATTGGTTTCAATGCCAGTAAAGAAGATCGTATCTTTTTCTTTTGTAAATTCGTTGATGAGAGCAGTCTTACCTACTCGGCGTCGCCCGTAGATAACTGCAAATTCAAATTTATCAGAAGCATAAAGTCGGTTCAGTGTGTTGAGTTCATTTTCACGGCCTATAAACATTGTCTTTACCTCTGCAAAATGATTTGGTGATTTACGATTTACTAAATTATAAATCACTAAAAGTCAAAGGTCAATGATTTTAAGAAAATTTGAGCGGGACATCATAACTGCCGTAAAACAGATAAAACGCGAATGGCCCGGAGGAATGATATCTCTCCCCGACAAGCTCACTGCTCCCCCTCCGGCAGATATTCATACAGAGTCATGCCAAACGCTTCCTCTCCATCCGCCGGAACCTGTTCGAGCGTCAGAGTACCCTCCGTCTCGTCAAAAGTATATTCGTACTCTGCCGTACCGGTAATGCCCGTGATGCACAGCAGATTATCCTTTACCGTATATGTCTCATATAAGGTACTCTTTGCGGTACCATCTGCACAAAAGGCCGTCTCATAGTCCGGGTAATCCGGATGCACATAGATTCCGTCAAAGCACTCTGTCCCCGAAGATAGGCCGTCTGTCCCTGAAGAAAACTGAAGAAGCCACGCTTCCGTATCTTCCCCCTGCTCTGCCGTCAGAGTCAGTTCCCCGCCATCACCCGATATCTTATAGGAAGAAGTTACCTCTTCATTCGAGGGCGTATAAAATGTCAGCCACCGCTCTCCCTCAGATTCCTCTATGCGGTAAGAACAGTCCAGATTCACTTCCTCCAGCGTACCATCCGGGCAAAACACCCATTTTGCGCTGTTTTCTGTGCTGCCCTCGGTGAAAGAATATGACGCGTCCCAGTAATCTGCCCCTTCTGAATCCGAAGACGCAGCGGAAATTGTCTCCGTTTCCGTCAATGCAGCACCGGAATCGGAACCGCATCCGGACAGAAAAACCGCGCCCGACAGACCAATGACTGTAAAAAGATAATATCCTGATTTCATAACTGACCTCTCCCCTCCAATTTTCCCCATGCCCGCATGGAAAGCACAATTCTATTGTAACACAATCACCCAACTTTTTCTGAACATTTCTCTCTTTCTCTGGATAAATCCAGGAATCTTCTGTACAATAGGGATATCCGTTCCGACAAAAATCACACGGCCGTCAATCAGCCGAATTGAAAAAAAGGGGGTATTACCATGTTAGAACAGCTTGACCTGACAAAATCCATGTCGAAGGAAGATTACAAAAAACGCATGGATGTTTTACAGCCGGAGCTCTCCCGCCTGCAGCGCGAGTGCAAGGCGGCACAGATTCCCGTGATCATCGTCTTTGAGGGCTTTGGGGCAGCCGGAAAAGGCTATCAGATCAGCCGTCTGATTCAGGCGCTGGATCCGCGCGGATTTTATGTCCACTCCATCGGGCCGGAATCCACGGAGGAGATGATGCATCCGTTTCTCTGGCGGTTCTGGACAAAGCTGCCGTCCACCCCACAGATCGCCATTTTTGACCGGAGCTGGTACCGCAAGGGTCTGGGCGACCGCTTCGACGGAATCACGAATGAATCGCGGCTCATCACCTATTACAATGAGATCAATTCCTTCGAGCGGCTGCTGACGGACGACGGCCATGTCATCATCAAGCTCTTTCTCTGCATCGACCAGAAAGAACAGAAAAAGCGTTTCAAACGCCTGGCAAACACGAAATCCAGCTCATGGCGTGTGTCGGAGGCGGACTTAAAGCGTAACAAGGAGTTTGACGCGTACAAGGATATGAACGATGAGATGCTGGAATCCACGGACACTGCCTGCGCCCCGTGGACGATCATCGAGTCCACGGACCGCTCTTTCGCCACGGTCAAGATTTACACCGCGGTCATCGAGGCGCTGAAGGCGGCGCTCCGCCGCAAATCAGAGCAAGGTGCCTCCGACCAAAGCGAAGTGACCGACACACCGATCCCGGCCTCCGAGTACGCAGACGATGTCCTGCGCACCTCCAGCCTGCAGAAGGTAGACCTGAGTCTGTCACTGGAGCGGGAGGAGTATAAGCGGGAGCTGAAGTGGCTGCAGAATCGGATCGGCGACCTCCACGGTGAGATCTACAAGCGGCGGATTCCCGTGATTCTCGGCTTTGAGGGATGGGACGCCGGCGGCAAAGGCGGCGCGATCAAGCGCCTGACGGAAAAGATGGATCCCCGCGGGTACCGGGTACATCCCACCTCGGCGGCAAATGATAT
>JAJPYF010000148.1:4135-10618 GCA_021205085.1 Clostridiales bacterium
CCCCCCCCCCCCCCCCCCCCCCCCCCCCCCCCCGGACCATGTTTTTTCTTGCACAAATCATACGTCTAACGCGCACGCCGTCCGGTGGGTGTTCTGGAACAATGTCCCCAAAGACGGCCACATCGCCATCTTTGACCGGACATGGTACGGCCGTGTCATGGTGGAGCGGATCGAGGGATTCTGCACTCGTGCAGAGTGGCAGCGCGCCTATCAGGAGATCAACGAGATGGAAAAACAGTTCGTCGACCACGGCGCCATTGTGCTGAAATTCTGGCTCCAGATCGACAAGGATGAGCAGGAGCGCCGCTTTAAAGAGCGGATGGAGACCCCGGAAAAACAGTGGAAGATCACCGATGAGGACTGGCGCAACCGCGAAAAGTGGGATGAATACGAGAAGGCGGTGGATGAGATGCTGGTCCGCACCTCCACGATGGCAGCTCCGTGGATTATTGTCGAGGGAAACAACAAATATTACGCCCGCGTCAAGGTGCTGCAGACCGTGGTGGATGCCATGGAGGAGCGGCTGGCAAAATATCCGAACGCGTAATTTTGTTGCCAAACACCTCAAAATTTTGTAGAATAAACGGGTTATGAAAAATTCAGAAAAAGACACTACACAATTTCAGAAAAAGGACATGCTCCTCCTCTTTATGCGGGGAGCGACCGGCTATTTTATCTGCGCGATCCTCTTTGCCTGCCTCTCCGCGCTGGCGGATATGATCCGTCCGAAAATCATCGAGTACACGGTGGACGGCATTCTGGGCAACAGTGCGGATTCCATTCCGGATTTTATTCTGTCATTTTTTGCCGGGCGCGGCGGTCTGGCATGGCTGCGCTCCCACCTCTGGGTACCGGCGCTGGCCGTCATCGCCGCCACGCTGGTTGCGGTCGCGCTGCGCTACATATACGAGATGTGCGTGGTCAAGGGAGGAGAAAATTTTGTCTGCAATATGCGCGACCATCTTTTCTCCCATCTGGAGCGCCTCTCCGCGGACTGGCACAGCTCCCATCAGACCGGCGACATTCTTCAGCGGTGCACCACCGATGTGGAGGAGGTCAAAACCTTTCTGTCGGAGCATTTTGTCAAGCTGTTTTCCATGATCATGACCATCCTTCTGGCGCTGGTCTTCATGTTCCGTATCCAGTGGCAGCTGGCGCTCATCGCGCTTGCCAGCGTGCCGGTCATCGTCGGCATCTCCTTCTGGTTCCACAACGGCATCGGCAGAGGTTTTAAAGACTGCGATGAGAGCGAGGGCGTCCTCTCCACCATCGCGCAGGAAAACTTAAGCGGTGTCCGCGTCGTCCGCGCCTTCGGCAAGGAGCGGTCGGAACGCGGAAAGTTCCGGACGCAGAACCAGATCGTGACGGACAAGTGGGTCGATCTCGGCCGGTTTATGACGATTTTCTTTTTCTTCATCGACTTTTTAAGCGGACTTGTCCTGCTGCTGACTCTGGCTGTCGGCACGGTCATGTGCGTCCGCGCAGACCTCACCGTCGGAGCGCTCCTCGCGATGATCTCCTATGTGACGATGCTGCTGCGCCCTGTCCGCATGCTCGGACGCATCCTGAGTGAAATGAGCAAGACCGGCGTCTCTATCCAGCGCCTCTACGAAATCATGTGCGCCCCTCTGGAGGAGGACGCGCTGCAGAGCACGGAAGCGCCCATGGACCGCGACATTGTCTTTGACCATGTCAGCTTTTCCTACCCGGGACAGCCCGGCCTGCTCCACGATATCAGCTTCACCGTTCCCGCGGGCACGACTCTCGGCATTCTCGGCACGACCGGGAGCGGAAAGAGCACGCTGATTCAGCTTCTTACGCGATTCTACGAGCTTCCGCCGGAAAACGGAACGATCACCGTGGGCGGCGTGGATATCCGCAATATGCCTGCCGCATGGGTGCGGAAGCATATCGGCTATGTGATGCAGGAGCCGTTTCTTTTCAGCCGCAGCATTGCCGAGAATATCGCGATCACGCAGAGACAGCCGGACGAAGCTCACGTCCGGGAGGCGGCGGATATGGCCGCACTCTCCGCAACGATCCGGAACTTTCCGAAGGGATACGATACCTATGTGGGTGAGCGGGGCATGACGCTCTCCGGCGGGCAGAAACAGCGCGCCGCCATCGCACGCGCCCTGACACAGAATGCGCCCATTCTGGTCTTTGACGATTCTCTCTCAGCGGTCGACGCGGAGACCGATGCGCAGATCCGCAGTAATCTGAAGAAATTTATGGGCACGGTGACAGTGATCCTGATCAGCCACCGCGTCACAACCCTGATGGCTGCCGATCAGATCATCGTCTTAAAGGACGGCCGGATCGCGGATTCCGGAACGCACGAAGAGCTGATTGCGCGGCCGGGGCTCTACCGTGACATCTATGATATTCAGGAGGCGAATGAGTGATGAGTGAAAAAAGCAATGAAAAAAATCATCCATCTGAAGCGGTTCGGCCTCCCGCAGATCTGGGATCTGGTAAAGGCTCACAAAAAAATGATGCTGGCCGTTCTGATTGCCATGGGACTCAGCAGCGTCATCGACGTGATCCTGCCGCTCTTCCAGAACTATGCGATCAACCATTATATCGGGGAACAGACGCTGGACACGCTCCCTGCCATGGTCATTCTCTATGTCATTGTCCTCCTGCTCTACGGGCTGGTCAACTCCATCGGGATCTACTATGCCTTTAAGGCGGAGGTTGTGGTGGACCGCGATATCCGGCAGAAATGCTTTGACCATGTGCAGACCCTGTCATTCAGCTATTTTAACCAGAACAGCACCGGGTACATCCACTCCCGCGTCATCTCGGATCCCAACAAGATCGGGATGATCATCAGTTGGGGACTGATGGATGCCTCGATCACCATCGTCTACCTGATCGGCATTTTCATCATCATGTTTTCCCTGAATCCGGTGCTCGGCGGCCTGCTTCTGATCGTCCTGCCTCTGGAAATTCTGGCGACGGTGTATTTTTCCCGTCATATCACACGGGAAAACCGTGCGGTGCGGGAGATGAACAGCGTCATCACCGGCGATTTCAATGAGGGAATCACCGGGGCAAAAACGATCAAATCGCTGGTCATTGAAGACCGGATGCAGCGGGACTTTGAACACGACACCTCCTCGATGCGGGCGGCCTCCGTCCGGGCGGGACGCTACCGTGCGCTCTTCCGCGCCGTGATCGTGTTTTTCTCCAGCATTGCCCTCGCGCTCGTACTCTGGCGCGGCGGAATCCTGAACACGAGAGGGCTGCTCCTTCTCGGAAATATGGCGGTGTTTATGAACTATGCCACCTCCATGAACGACTATGTGCAGGATCTGGTCAATGTCATCTCCGAGCTGATCCAGACACAGGTCAACGTGGAGCGGATCAATACCCTGCTGCACACCAGATCCGATGTCTCCGATACGCCGGAGGTCATTGAAAAATACGGGGATACCTTCTCACCGAAAAAAGAGAACTGGGAACCGCTGTACGGCGATATTGAATTTAAGGATGTGACATTCTGTTATCCGGACGGGGAAGAAAATGTGTTGGAACGCTTCAATCTGAAGGTACCGCAGGGCTCCATGGTTGCCATTGTCGGCGAGACCGGCGCAGGCAAAAGTACGTTGGCCAATCTGGTCTGCCGCTTCTACGAGCCGACCGAGGGGCAGGTGCTGATCGACGGGCGCGATGCCCGAGAGCGGAGCCAGCTCTGGCTGCACAGCCACATCGGCTATGTTCTCCAGACACCCCACCTGTTTTCCGGAACCATACTGGACAACCTGCGCTACGGGAATCCGGACGCCGACATGGAGGAGATCGAGACGGCGGTTCGCCGCGTCCACGCGGACGGCATCATCGCAAACATGGAGCACGGCTATGAGACTCAGGTAGGCGAGGGCGGCGACCTGCTCTCCACCGGAGAAAAGCAGCTTTTAAGCTTTGCGCGGGCGCTGCTGGCCAACCCGCAGATTCTGATTCTCGACGAGGCCACAAGCAGCGTGGACACTCTGACGGAGAAAGCCATTCAGGAGGCCATTGTCACCGTGACAAAGGGACGAACCAGCTTTATGATCGCCCACCGCCTCTCCACGGTGCGGGATGCGGATGTGATTCTGGTCATGCGGGACGGAAAGATCGTGGAACAGGGCACACACGAAGAACTGCTGGCAGCACAGGGGTATTATTACCGCCTGCACCGGCAGCAGTTTGTGGAGGATGCGGTGACGGCGCATCTGGGGTAGAAAATGAATCATCACAACTCGTACCAGATGATCTCATTCGCGTCCAGATGGACATCGTAGCTGCTGCCGTCCCCGCGGTAGACGGTTGTATCCTGCGGCTCGTAGGTGTTGTTGACGACGCAGTATTTTCCGTTTTTCACGTAAGCATGGACATCAACGTTGCAGTTTTCGGAGTACCATTTTTTCAGGTTTTCTTCATCGCCGCAGCTCCAAAGAATGCTGCGGTAGAGGATGCGGCTGTTCTCGAAGGAGTAGGGCAGTCCGCTGATGTAAACGGCGTGTCCGTCGCCGAAATCGTGAACAGCCATCTGTACTTCTTTCTCGCGCTGAATCAGAACCGTGGTGTCCTCCAGCGCGTACATACTCTTTTTCCCTTCGCCGAAGTCCACCTCATGGCTGCAGTCCTGCAGGATAAAGTGATCCTCATGGTTTTCCCAATTATATTTATCATAGTTCAGGGTGAAGCCGGTCTCTTTCTCCACGCCGAGAATATTGGCCAGTTGGATGTAGCGGCCCTCGTGCTGATGCCCGGTGGGCTCACCCACGCCGATGAATCCGCCGCCCTCGTAGACGAAGCGTTTGACGGCCTCCGCAATCACGGGGTCTGTCCACTCCGCCCCGCCGGTGTGCGCCGTGTCTCCGTCACCCACATTGATAATGACATCGATATCGCCAAGCAGCTCCGGGTCATTGCGGATATCGTCAAAGCTGATAAAGCGCACGTCCAGCGGCGCGCCGCTCAGCGCCTCGATTACCCCGGCATAGCTGTAATTCTGTTTCTGATAGAGCGCGTGGTGTACCATATGGCAGCCCCATGCGCGCATTTTTCCCCAACTGTTTAAAACTGCGACCGTCTTCGCGCACCACGGCGTTGTCCCCTTCGCGTTCTCGTAAAGAAGGCGGAACTCATCGCAGACACTTTCGATGTAATCCAGAAAATCCGGGAACTCACAGACCAGCTTCAGATATCCGCCGTATCCGATCCGGTCGATCGGTTTTCGCAGAATCGCCCTCCGGGCCGTCACCCAGTTGACCTTGGCCTCCTTCACCGGATCCCCGCCCTCGTGGAAGGTGTCCGGGAAAAAGTACGGCAGGAACCGCCCCTCGCGGTAACGGACGCCCTCAACGTCACTGATGAGGCGAAGCGTTGAGCCGTTGCCCACACTGCCCACCAGAGCATCAATTCCGATTCCGGCAAACTCCTCCATAAAAGGCTCTGTGCCGATCCAGTGGTCGCCCAGAAACATCATGGCCTCCTTGCCCTCCTCATGGACAATATCCACCATCTCTTTGGCGAGCTTTGCCACCTCATGCCGCTGGAAAGCCTGAAAATCCTTGTATTCTTTGGACGGTATGCGATACTGGTTGTTAAAATACCCCTGATCGATAATGTACTCCGGCCGGAAGGGATAGCCAGCCTCGCGCTCGAACTGCTCCAGAATATAGGGGCTTACGCTGGCCGAATAGCCGTACCAGTCCACATATTTTTCCCGCGCCAGCTCATCAAAAACCAGCGTAAACTGGTGGAAAAAGGTCGTAAAACGGATGACATTTACATGCGGGTTTTCCCGGCAGAACCTGCGCAGCCGCTCCATGCTGAAGGCATGCGTCTTCGGTTGGCGGACATCAAAGGTGATCTGATGCTCCACATCCTTCCAGTCATTGACGACCGCGTTGTACATATGAACCGGATCCCACATGATGTAAGCCAGAAAGCTCACCGTATAGTCGTGAAACGGAATGGCCGGATCAATCGTCACATCGCCGGAATCCTCGTCATAGGACCAGTCCTGCACCGGCACCACCTCACCCGTCGTGCGGTCAATCACCTCCCACCACCGGCGGATGTCGTCACGGCAGTTCACCGCCAGCATCTCAGGATAGATCCCCTCCATCAGATGAATGGACAGCTTCCCCTCAACCGCCGTGCGAAATTTTGTCATAATATAGCACTGCTGAATCTCCTCCGGGTGCGCCTTCGCCCACGCGTTGTCCTTCCGGGTCGTGTAATAGGTGGCGTACACCTTCGCATCCACCTGCTTTAACTCCTCCGGATAGTCTGTCCCGTCACAGTCGCGGATGGCATCCGCGCCCCACCGTTTCAACAGCTCCAAAGTCTCCGGAACCACGTCCATATCTGTCGGTATCGTCACCTGTCCTGTCAGTTTCTTCGCCATTTCTCCTCCTTTTTCCGCTCCGGCATATCTTTTCCGTGCAGTATATCTCTCACCCATGATTTTAGCGTATAATATCC
>JAJPYF010000143.1:0-9901 GCA_021205085.1 Clostridiales bacterium
TATGGAAACAGGGGGTTTTATTATGTATCAGGAGGAATATAAACGCTGGCTCGCGGCGGATCTGGAGGATCCGGACTTAAAGCCCGAGCTGTCCCGGATTCGGGAGGATGACAATGAGATCAAGGAGCGCTTTGCCGCCTCCCTGAAGTTCGGCACTGCCGGTCTTCGCGGGATTCTGGGTGCCGGAACCAACCGCATGAATGTCTACGTTGTCCGGCAGGCGACACAGGGCCTCGCGCGGTGGGTAAAGACGCAGGGCGGCACGCAGACCGTCGCCATCAGCTACGACAGCCGCTTAAAGAGCGACACCTTCGCAAAGGCTGCCGCCGGTGTGATGGCCGCAAACGGCATTCATGTGCGCATCTACGACTCACTGATGCCGGTACCGGCTCTTTCCTTTGCCACCCGCTACTACCACTGCAACGCCGGTATCATGGTGACAGCCTCCCACAATCCGTCCAAATACAACGGATACAAGGCTTACGGGCCGGACGGATGCCAGCTAACCGACGACGCGGCCGCCATCGTGTACGATGAGATTCAGAAAACGGATGTCCTGACCGGCGCGTCCTGCATGTCCTTTGCGGAGGGCGTGGAGCAGGGTCTGATCCGCTTCGTCGGAGACGACTGCAAAAATGCTTTCTACGCGGCAATCGAAGACCGTCAGGTTCGTCCGGGTCTCTGCAAGACCGCGGGGTTAAAGCTTGTGTACAGCCCGTTAAACGGTTCCGGTCTCATCCCGGTGACCAAAGTATTAAATGACATCGGAATCACGGATATCACGATCGTCCCCGAGCAGGAGTACCCGAACGGTTACTTTACCACCTGCAGCTACCCGAACCCGGAGATCTACGCTGCATTGGAGCTCGGCCTGCAGTTGGCGAAGGAGACCGGCGCGGATCTGATGCTCGCCACAGACCCGGATGCGGACCGCGTGGGCATCGCCATGAAGTGTCCCGACGGCTCCTATGAACTGGTCAGCGGCAACGAGATGGGCGTCCTCCTCCTGGACTACATCTGTGCCGGACGGATTGAGAAGGGCACCATGCCGGCCAATCCGGTCGCTGTAAAATCCATCGTCTCGACGCCCCTGACGGACGCCGTTGCGACGCACTACGGTGTGGAGCTGCGCAGCGTGCTGACCGGCTTCAAGTGGATCGGCGACCAGATCGCAAGTCTGGAGGCTGCCGGTGAGGTGGACCGCTTCATCTTCGGCTACGAGGAAAGCTACGGATATCTGGCCGGACCCTATGTCCGCGACAAGGATGCCGTCATCGCCTCCATGCTGATCTGCGAGATGGCTGCCTACTACCGCAGCATCGGAAGCTCCATCAAGCAGCGTCTGGAGGAGATTTACGCGCAATACGGCAGATACCTGAATGAGGTGGACAGCTACGAGTTCCCCGGCCTGACCGGAATGGACAAGATGGCCGGCATCATGCAGAATCTCCGCGACAACGCGCCGACCGATTTCGCCGGAGATAAAGTCATAAAAGTGACGGATTACAAGGACAGCGCGGCGACCGGGCTTCCGGCCTCCAACGTTCTGATCTTTGAGCTGGAAAGCGGCGCCACCGTAGTGGTTCGTCCCTCCGGCACGGAACCGAAGATCAAGACCTACTTTACCACCCGCGGTAAAGACCTCGCGGAAGCCAAGGCACAGAAAGCCACGCTGACCGAGGCGATCAAACCGCTGCTGGCGTAGAGCCCGGAGCTTTCAATCATTCACATACAATGACCGGTACAGAGCGTTCAATTATAAAATCCGCTCCGTACCGGTCTTTTTATTCTCCCTTAAACAGAGATATCTCTACAGCTTTGCTCTTTTTAAGGTTTCAAGGAACCTGCGGCGCGCCTCATTCTGCCGCAGCTCCCGTCTCAGCTTTTCATAATGCTGTCCGGAATCCAGCACTTTATTTGAGTAATAATAATGGTTGGCGATTTTCCAGAATTTTTCCGGATAGGAGAGTCGGCAGAACAGTTCGATCCAGTCGGACTCATTCAGCGCGTGTACCCTGTCGTATTCCCGCATCATTTCCAGTCCGAGTGTCTCGCTCCACTCGTGTTTTTCCAGACTTTTCCGCAGGAAATTTCCGAGATCAGCCACCTGTGCATCATAGCGCGCGTGCTCCATGTGAATCAATGCCATTCCATCGGCGTCCGTGATGACATTGTGCTGGTTAAAGTCACCATGGCAGACGCCCATGGTATGATTGTCAAAAATATCCTTCCGCCCGGACAGGAATCGCAGGGTATCCTCTGACTGGCGGAGATATTCCGGAAAACATTTCAGGTACAAGAGTTCAAAGCCGCTCTTATTTTTGCGCGCCGCAATGTATTTTCTGATCCGCCGAAGCTCGCGGTCACGGCGAATGTACTCGGCATATGCCGTTTCCGGCCTGCGCTCCGTCTGCATCACACCCTCGCAGGCAGAATGAAATCCCGCCAGAAAGGAGATCGTCATCACCAGGTCCATCCGGCTGCGGGCATCACACTCCCGCCCTTTGATCCAGTGGTGAAATGTGTATTTTGTGCCGTCCGGCCCTTCTGTGATCAGCTCATCCTCCGCATTTTTCAGCATAAAATCACAACGGATGTGACGATCGGTCAAAAACCCGCCGAGCTGATAGAGATATTCCGCCTTCTGTTCCTGCCCGCGAAACTCCTTCAGCGCAAACAGCCCCTGGTCGGTCTCGCAGATCAGAATTCCCCTTCCCCTGTAGAATTTCTCCGTCTTTGCCTGCTGCTTCTCCAGAATCTGTTCCACCCTGTAATACACAAAAACACCCCTTTGCATAAGAGATCGCGCGTGATGCGTCTTTTTCATCTTATGAAAAGAGGTGGAAAAGTATGCTTATCGGTATGGTTTTTGAATTATCATGGCTGATATCGATCCTCGCGGTATCTGCACATCAGCGTCTCGCGCGTGTTCAGCTCCGGATCGTCGAGAACATCCTGCAGCATCAAATCAAGGATCCGCCCGATCTCTCTGCCGGGCTTCTGCCCTGCGGCGATGAGGTCGGAACCGGTCACGGCCAAGTCCTTCAGGGAAAGGCACTGTTCCTTTTCCCGGATCCCGCGGTAGATCCGCTCATATTCATCCAGATATTCCAGTTTTTCCTTTTTCAGGTAATCGCTCTGGGCGAGAATATCGGCCCGCTTGACGGCAAAAAGATCCGGATACTGTGCCTCCCCGTTGCGATAAACTGCGCGGCGCACATTCCGCTCGTTTAGCGGCAGCGGCCGGTCGTCATGGGCACGGATGAGCGCTTTCACCCGCGCGATGGTGTCGTTGTCAAACCGCAGACGGCGCAGGATCTGTCCGGCCATCTCCGCCCCCATTTTCGGATGCCCGTGAAAATGATCGACTCCCTCCGCGTCCGTTTTGATGCAAAGAGGCTTTGCCACATCGTGGAGCAGCATCGTCAGACGCAGGACACGGTCCGGCGGCACCTCGCCAAGGGAGGCAATCGTGTGCTCCCCGACAGAGCCCCAATGGTGCGGGTTGTGCTGCGGGGTCTGCATCATCCGGGAAAACTCCGGCAGAAAGACATCCGCCATCCCGGTCTCATACACCTCCCGCATCTCCTCCGGATGCGGTGAAGTCAACAGCTTGACCAGCTCCACCTGAATCCGCTCCGCGCTGATCCGGGACAACTGAGACGCAAGCGGCAAAATGGCCGCGCGGGTATCCGCGTCAATCCGAAACCCGAGCTGCGCCGCAAAGCGCACCGCCCGCAGCATCCGCAGCGCATCCTCCTGAAAGCGGTCCTCCGCCGCTCCAACGCAGCGCACCACGCCCCGCTCCAGATCGCCCAGACCGTCGAACGCATCCACAAAACCGGTCTCAGCGTTGTACGCCATGGCATTGATGGTAAAATCCCGCCGCTTTAAATCCTCCAGCAGATCTGAGGTGAAGGTCACGGATTTCGGATGACGCGCATCCTCATATTCCCCGTCGATCCGGTATGTCGTCACCTCAAAACCTTCATGCTCCAGCATGACCGTCACAGTACCGTGCTGTATGCCGGTGTCGATTGTATAGCAAACGGGAAAACGCGCAGAAGCATACACTCCCCCCGATGCCTTCCGGGCGGAAGAAAAAAGCGCTTTCACCTGCTCCGGCTTCGCGGAGGTCGTGATATCCCAGTCCTGCGGCGTGCGTCCCAGCACGCTATCCCGGACGCAGCCCCCCACCGCGTAAGCCTCAAAGCCGACACTCTGTAATTCTTCTATAATAAAGGATACCTTGTCCGGCAGGCGTATCTTCATGAAACTCTCCGCTCCCGACATCCTAATATGCGCGTCCCCAGTAGACCAGCTTCTTCGCGGGCTTTCCACAGCAAACACAGGTCGCGGCGATCTGCTCCTGATCATCGAAAGGCATACACCGGGATGTCGCGCCGGTCTCCTTCTTGATCTTGTCCTCGCAGGCACGGTCGCCGCACCACATCCCGCGGATATAGCCCGGCTTTGTGTTGACAATCTCGCAGAACTCCTGATAATCATGGGCATCGTAGATGTGGGAATCCCGATGCGCCTTCGCGCGCTCAAACATATCCTTCTGAATCTGATCCAGAAGCTGCGGGATCACGGTCTCAACCTCGTCCAGCGCAATGACGATCTTTTCTCTGGTATCCCGGCGAACGGCGACACAGTGATTCTCCGCAATGTCCCTCGGTCCCAGCTCGATGCGAAGCGGAATGCCGCGCATCTCCTGCTCCGAATACTTCCACCCCGGGCTCTTATCCGAATCGTCCAGCTTCGCACGGCAGACCGTTGTCAGACGATCCTTCAGGGCAGCGCAAGCTTCCATGACGCCCTCTTTTCGCTGCTGTACCGGAATGACCATGACCTGTGTCGGCGCCACCGTCGGGGGCAGGACCAGCCCGGAATCATCCCCGTGAACCATGATGAGCGCACCGATCAGGCGCGTTGTCATACCCCACGATGTCTGATGTACATACTTTAACTGATTATCTTTATCTGTATACTGGATACCGAACGCTTTCGCAAAACCATCGCCGAAGTTATGGCTTGTGCCGGACTGCAGCGCCTTTCCGTCGTGCATCAGCGCCTCGATGGTGTAGGTATCCTTTGCACCGGCGAACTTTTCCTTCTCCGTCTTCTGTCCGCGGATGACCGGAATCGCCAGAAACTCCTCCACAAAATCCGCGTAAAGGTTCAGCATCTGGATCGTCCGCTCCTCGGCCTCCTCCGCCGTCGCGTGCGCCGTGTGTCCCTCCTGCCAGAGAAACTCTCTGGAACGCAGGAACGGCCGGGTCTCCTTCTCCCAGCGGACAACGGAACACCACTGATTATACAGCTTCGGCAGGTCTCGGTAGGACTCAATATCATTCTTATAAAAATCGCAGAACAGCGTCTCTGAGGTCGGGCGGACACAAAGCCGCTCCTGCAGCTCGTTCATACCGCCGTGCGTGACCCACGCCACCTCCGGCGCAAAGCCCTCCACATGATCCTTCTCCACCTCGAGCAGACTCTCCGGAATAAACATGGGCATATACACGTTTTCTACCCCGGTCTCCTTGAACCGCCGATCCAGCTCACGCTGAATATTTTCCCAGAGCGCATAGCCTGCCGGTTTGAAAATCATACAGCCGCGGACGCTGGAATAATCCATCAGCTTCGCCTTTTTTACAACATCTGTATACCACTGGGCAAAATCCACATCCATGGATGTGATCGCCTCTACCAGTTTTTTGTCCTTCGCCATGATATGTTTGTCTCCCTTATAACCTTAATAAAATACGAATATGATTATAACACACACATTCAGATAGGAAAAGAGCGGATTTGAGTTCAATTTCTCTTTTTAAAATTGAACTTTCTTCAAAAATTCACATTCTACTGTTGACATTACTTTGAACCAGTCATATAATTTGAACTATCGCAAAACCCGGTGCAGGTCAAAAGTTCAATTTTTTCCTGCCCTGCATACGGATACGATCATACCCACGGTGAGGTGAGATTTTATGGATACATTTACAGAGCGCTTAAACAGCGTGATGAGAGAAAAACAGTACAAACAGATCGATGTGATCACTCTGGCGAATCAGGCGGGAGCAGCGTCGGGCATACACATCGGGAAAAGCCACATGAGTCAGTACTGCAGCGGCAAAACCGTTCCGCGGGCAGACATCCTGCGTGTGCTGGCGCGGGCGCTGGAGGTCGACCCGCTCTGGCTTCAGGGAGAAGAGCAGGAGGCATCTCCTCAGGCACGGGAGGAATCATCCGAAATAAATCAAACCGCTTCAACATACAGATATACAGGAGAGACAACCATGAGAACATTTGAAAAATCAAGCAAACTGAACAATGTGTTATACGATGTCCGGGGACCGGTGGTGGATGAAGCCAGCCGCATGAGCGACGCCGGTATCCATGTCCTGAAGCTGAACATCGGCAACCCGGCGCCGTTCGGCTTCCGTGCGCCGGAGGAGGTCGTCTACGACATCCGCCGCCAGATCGCGGACTGTGAGGGATATTCCGACTCCAAGGGTCTTTTCTCCGCGCGGAAAGCCATCATGCAGTACGCACAATTAAAACAGATCCCAAACGTCTCCATCTCCGATATTTACACCGGAAACGGCGCAAGCGAACTGATCAACCTGTGCATGCAGGCACTGCTGGACACCGGCGATGAGATCCTGATCCCCTCTCCGGATTATCCGCTCTGGACCGCCACGGCCACTCTGGCCGGCGGAACACCCGTCCACTACATCTGCGACGAACAGTCGGAGTGGAACCCGGATCTGGAGGACATGGAAAAGAAAATCACCGACCGCACGAAGGCCATCGTCATCATCAACCCGAACAACCCGACGGGCGCGCTGTACCCCCGCGAGATTCTCGAGAAAATCGTGGAGATTGCCCGGCGCCACCAGCTCATGATTTTTTCTGATGAGATGTATGACCGTCTGGTCATGGACGGTGAGGAGCATATCTCCATCGCCTCCCTGGCTCCGGACCTATTCTGCGTCACATTCAGCGGACTTTCCAAGTCCCACATGGTGGCCGGTTTCCGTATCGGATGGATGATTCTAAGCGGAAACAAAGCGCTCGCCAAAGATTATATTGAAGGACTGAACATGCTCTCCAACATGCGCCTCTGCTCCAACGTGCCGGCACAGTCCATCGTACAGACCGCACTGGGCGGATACCAGAGCGTCAACAATTACATCGTACCCGGCGGCAGAGTCTACGAGCAGCGAAACTATGTCTATGAAGCGCTGAACGACATCCCCGGCATCACCGCGGTGAAGCCGAAAGCCGGATTTTACATCTTCCCGAAGATGGATGTCAAAAAATTCCATATCCTCAACGATGAGCAGTTTGCTCTGGATTTCCTGAAGGAAAAGCATGTCCTCATCGTGCAGGGAAGCGGATTCAACTGGAAAGAGCCCGACCATTTCCGGATTGTCTACCTTCCGCGGGTTGAGGTTTTGAAGGAAGCCATGGGCAAGCTCGGCGATTTCCTCCAGTATTACCGTCAATCATAAACGAAATAGTCAAAACTAACAAGAAATAATGATGGCAAACCCTATTTTGTACCTCACTTTGAACAATAAAATCCTTGCAATCTGATTTTGTTTGTATTATGATGAGTGAAACGAGGCACGCTGTGCCTGCAAGATTATAAAAGGAGAATACTATCATGGCATATGTTATTGGCGATAGCTGCATTTCCTGCGGAGCCTGCGAGGCTACATGTCCGGTTGGTGCGATCGCGGAGGGCGATGAGCACTACATGATCGATGCGGATTCCTGCTTAAGCTGTGGCGCTTGTGCTGAGGGATGCCCGGTAGGCGCGATCGAGGCAGACTGATCTGTGATTGACTACTTAAACAGCAAGCTGCTGTCCCGATACGGGGCAGCAGTTTTTCTGTTTTGTCCAGATTCCCTGTGAATGCCGCGACCCGCTTTTCCGGCAGAACGGAGTGACCAATGCAAAAAGGATTTTATGACAAACTGGCAAAGCCGTTTGAGACAAATGAGCATAAAAAAAGAAGGCTGATCCTCGCCAACAGCGTCATCTCCAAAGCCTTCTATATCGCCTACCCGCTTCTGATCGTCATCCTTGCCCTTCAGCGCGACGGGCGGCTGCTTCGCGTCGTTCTGGTTCCCCTGCTCTCCTTTCTGGCAGTCTCGGTATTCCGCCGTGCCGTCAACGCACCGCGCCCTTACGAGGTCTGGGACACGCCCTCCCTCATCCCGAAGGATACGAAGGGAAATTCTTTTCCCAGCCGACATGTCTTTTCCGTTTTCATCATCGCCATGGCAACGGCTTATGTCTGCGTGCCCGCTGCCATCGTCATGATTGCCGCCGGCATCTTTCTCGCCGCTGCAAGGGTCATCGCACGGATTCACTTTGTCAAAGATGTCATCGCAGGCGCCCTGATTGCCATCGTGCTCGGTTGGATTGGATTCTGGATAATCTAAATCCGCTCCGCAGCCGCGGCAGATCCGGTCTACTGCACATCATCATACTGCATCATGTAATCCGATTCATCCGGTGAATAATAGAAAATCTGGTCGGATTCCACATACTTCATTCCAAGCTTCTCCATGGCAATCGCCTCAATCTCGGAGAGATCCTCCGCGGTCGCAAGGCGATTCTCCCGCGTATCATTATCCTCTGCCAGACTCGAAATCTGCTTCTGCAGCGAAGCAACCGCCGCGGAATGTACCGTGATCTGATTCTGCAAGCCCAGAAACGTACAGCAAACCAACACAAAAAGCCCCAGCACAACGGCAAGAAAAAGGACAGAGCCCCCATTGATAGACTCTGCCCTGTGTCTGTTATTCTCCGCATGGCGGCGGATCTCCTGTCTGCGAGCCCGCTCCTTGCGCTCTGCAATGATATGTGCCGGCACTTTTACCGGCTCCAATACATACGACCCATTCGCCGCCTGTACGAACCGACAATACTGCCCCTTATTCTCCGTCTCAGAGAAATGACTCATACCACTACATCTCCCATATCTGATCGTATCTAACCACAAGATATAGTATAACGTATTCTTTCTTAGATGTACAGTGTTTTTATGTAATTTATATATTAACTTTTTGTTACAGCTTCCACTCGACCGATGTCTTTTTCAGCGCTGCGCAGGCCGCCAGCGACAGATAAGACTGCTCCTGCGGATCCGAGCGGGACGTGATCGCGATCGGGATATTCGCGCCGACCAGAATCCCGCAGCTGGAAGCGTGTCCATGAATCTGCATCGCCTTGACCAGCGTGTTTCCGGTCAGAAGGTTCGGCGTGATAATACCGTCAAAGCTGCCGCAAAGGTCGCAGTCAAACCCTTTCAGGCGGGCCGCTTCCTTGCTGATAATCAGATCATATGCGATCGGTCCGACCAGCTCGCAGTCCGCAATCGGGCGCTCCGTATGCTCGCGGACGATCGTCTGCGCCTCCACCGTATCCTTCATATGAAAAGCCGGCTTCTCGATCAAAGTCATCAGGGCAATGTTCGGACGCTCATATCCAAGAGCCTGAAGGGTGTGCACCATATTCTTAATGATCTGTTTGCGCTGGCTCATGTTCGGCTCAACAATAACGGTCACATCCGAGACCGCCAGAATCCTCGGATAATCCGGAATCTTCAGGAACGTGATATGGGAAAGGAGACGTCCCTTCTCAATCAGGGCGTTATCCTTATCGAGAATCGGCATCAGGAAATCGCGGGTCTGGACATTGCCGCGCATCAGCACGTCCGCCTTCCCCTCTTTAATCAGGTCGATCGCCGCCTGCACGACATTCTCCTCATCCGAAATCTCTATGATCGTGTACTGACGGGCAAAAAGACTCAGATCCTTTAACTTGGCAATAATCCGCTCTTTGTTGCCGAGCAGAATCGGCTCCGCAAACCCCTCAGCC
>JAJPYF010000143.1:9911-10409 GCA_021205085.1 Clostridiales bacterium
CGCCGAGAAGAATGTTCTCCGCATCCGCTCCGGCAATCGCCACACGCACCGGCTCCGCGGTGGCATGCGCCTTTTCTACGATAAAATCGAAATTCGTCTTATACATCATATTCTCCCTTCGTCCTTCGTTATTGCTTAATACTTACATTTTATTTTATAATATGCGTTTGGTCAAGGAGATTTTTGCATTCGCTTACCCTTGCTTTTCACATACCGAATCAGGCCGAGAATCCCGTACATCGCCAGAATAATTCCCGCTACAACAGCGCCGAAAACAGCCAGATAAGCACCAGCACGGCAAAAAGTACCAGAATCCCGTGCGAGAGAAAGCCGTGCAGATTCATATAGTTGACCGTGGGATAGCGCAGCCAGGCCGCGGGCAGATCGCTCCAATATGTAAAATACTGATCAAATACATTCCCCATCTCCGGCATCCTCCAATGCGTCATAAATCGGCACATCTCTGTTTTTATTATAACAGATTCCATAAAAATCCAT
>JAJPYF010000156.1 GCA_021205085.1 Clostridiales bacterium
GTTATATATTTTTGGTATTGGACAAGGAGTATTTGTCTCGTTATAATTCCAACTAAACATACAAGTTAAGTATGAAATAAAAGCGGGAGGAACGAGATATGACGGTTTTTCGATGTCGCCGCAGCAGAAAGTGATACATAAAGATTTTCAGATAGTAAAGGAAGGAAAAGATAAATGGGAAAATTATTTACGTCGGAGTCCGTGACAGAGGGACATCCGGATAAAATTGCAGATCAGATCTCGGACGCGATTCTGGACGCATATTTAGAGAAAGACCCTTACGCCAGAGTGGCGGCTGAGACGACAGTGGCGACCGGTCTGGCACTGGTGGTGGGAGAGATTTCATCGGAGGCGGCAGTAGACATTACAAAGGTGGTGCGTGACACAATCCGGGAAATCGGTTATACGGATCATGAAGCAGGGTTTGACGCCGACTCCATTGCGGTTTTGACTGCGATCGACGAGCAGTCACCTGACATCGCTCTTGGAGTTGACAAGGCTTACGAGTCAAAACAGGAGGATACGGCCGAAGATTACGGCACCGGAGCCGGTGACCAGGGAATTATCTTTGGCTATGCGACAAATGAGACAACGGAATATCTGCCGCCGGCCATCTCCTTCGCGCACCGGCTGTCCAGACAGCTTGCCCATGTCCGGAAGGACGGGACGCTGAGGTACTTAAGACCGGACGGCAAGACGCAGGTGACCGTGGAGTTTGCCGAAGACGGAACGGTAGGGAGGATTGATACGATCGTCATTTCCACACAGCACAGTGCGGATGTGGAGCAGGAGCAGATTCGGGAAGATTTGATTCAGGCTGTGATAAAGCCGGTCATCCCGGAGAATCTGCTGGATGAAAATACACGGTATCTGATTAACCCGACCGGCAGATTTGTCATCGGCGGCCCAGAAGGGGACGCAGGGCTCACCGGAAGAAAGATTATCGTTGACACTTATGGCGGAACGGGCAGGCATGGCGGCGGTGCCTTCTCCGGAAAGGACCCGACCAAGGTCGACCGCTCGGCTGCATACGCTGCGCGGTGGGTGGCAAAAAATCTTGTGGCGGCCGGAGCTGCAAAACGCATAGAGGTCGAACTGGCCTATGCCATCGGCGTGGCAAAGCCGGTGTCCGTGTCGGTGGATACTTTTGGCACGGGAAACTACCCGGATGAAAAGATCGAGGAAGTGATCGGAAAGGTATTTGATTTGAGACCGACAGCGATCATTGATGCATTGGATTTGCGGCGTCCGATTTATAAACAGACGGCGGCGTATGGACATTTCGGGAGGACGGATCTTGATCTGCCGTGGGAGCGATTGGATAAGGCGGAGGAGATTCGGCGTTATCTGAGCATTTAGAGCGATTTGAGACATGAAAGGAATTTATCATGACATTCGATAAACATTGGAGAGAAAAGGAACTGAGCATTTTTGAGGTAATTGAAAAATACCCGGATGTATCACCGTTTGTCATTATCAAGACGGATGCGCAGCGGCGGGGCGTTACATACACGAAAGCAGCGTTAGAGCGTGTGAATCCGCAAATT
Source organism: Clostridiales bacterium (assembly GCA_021205085.1). GTDB lineage: Bacteria > Bacillota > Clostridia > Lachnospirales > Lachnospiraceae > Eubacterium_I. Next base: position 1,548 of record JAJPYF010000156.1, read on the forward strand.
CATCAGACGCAGAACCGCAATTTTGCCATGGAAAAGACAGATCAGACGCCGTTTGCACTGTTAATGAGGGACGGCACAAGTATTCTGACTTCGGCTGCGAGTGTGGTGGCTCACCGCGATCCGCTTGTCGTCGATGTCATTGACGATCGGATTGTGATTCTGGATCAGGGAAAAGAATTGGAAGAAGTGTTTTACTGGGAAAAGCCGGATTTTTACAATAAGACAACCAAAAGCGGAAAACCCATGTGGCATGTCGCGTGGGCGAGGCCGCAGCGGATTGACCTGAATCCGTTCCAGTTCTGTCAGTTCTGGGATACGCCGGGGCACGGCTGTAAATACTGTTCGATCGCCGCCACATACAAGAGTGCGAAAAAGGACCAGTTTGTAAATCTGGATGACATAGAGGAGACTGTACGGGAAGCTCTGAAACAGAAGGGACGGTATATGAGCGTGTTTCTGACAGGCGGGAGTATCCTGGACGGTGAGGAGTTTCTGGACGGTGAGGTCGAGCAGTACATCAATATTTTGAAGGTAGTAGGAAAAAACTTTGGCGACAAACGATTTCCGAGCCAACTGATCGGCACGGCATTCAGCAGGAAACAGCTGCAGCGGATTTACGACGAGACCGGCCTGATGAGCTACACGGCGGATATTGAAGTGCTGAATGAGGAGCTTTTTAACTGGATCTGTCCGGGAAAGGCGGCGAAGATCGGATATCAGGAGTGGAAGGAGCGTCTGTATCAGGCAGTGGATATCTTCGGCAGAGGTTATGTGAATACCGGTCTGGTGGCAGGGGTAGAGTTGGCGAAGCCCAGAGGATTTGCCACAGAGGAGGAGGCGCTGGAAAAGGTACTGGAGGAAGCGGAAGAGCTTGTGCGCCACGGCGTCAGCCCGGTGGCCTGTGTCTGGAATGTAGCGCCCGGCTCGGTATTTTTTGACCAGATCACCCCGTCCCTGGAATATTATGTGAAGCTGGCCAAAGGATTGGATGATCTGCGAGGGAAATACGGTATATCAATCGACATGGATAATTATAGGCGGTGCGGAAATCACCCGGACACAGATTTGTCGAGAGTACGGGAGGTGTGATATGGCGATCCGATTATCAGAGGAAATAAAACAGTTTCTGGATGATCCTGAAACCCGGAAAGTGCTGGCAACAACGGACAGGGAAGGAAATCCCCATGTAGTTTTTAAGGGTTCCATCCGCGTTAATGAGGATGGATATCTGGAATATCTGGAGCTGATTGAGTCTTCGCGGACGAACCGGAATATGGTAAACAGTATCTGGTTTCGAAAATCCGTTGCCGTTGCTGTTCTGAACGGAGGGGTGAGCTATCAGATTAAAGGAATCCCCTATCGCTCGATTATTGCGGGGCGGGAGTTTGAAAGAGCCTACCAATGGACACAGGAACATTTGGGCGGCATCGATCTGTCCGCTGTCTGGCTCATCGAGCCGACTGAGATCAGAGAAGAAAGCTTTGAAAAGCGGCGGTTGGAAGAGGAGGAAGAGCATCCGATTCTGAAGCATCTGGACAGGCTGACAGTAACCGAAAATGAAACGAAATACAACAAATAAGAAACAGAATACATGATATGAGCGCAGTGCGCGAAGGAGGAAAATAATGAAGAAAAAATTAGTATCTTTCATAACAGCGGGCACATTGGCATTCGGTCTTCTTGCCGGATGCGGGACGGCGGCATCGGGAGAGTCCGATGATGCAGAGAACATAGAAGAGAGCAGCGTGGCGGCGGACGAATCGGAAAGTGATACGGAGACAGCCGAGTCCGATGATGCAGAGGAGCTGGTCACTGTAAGGCTGGGGATGCTGACAAACCATGTCCTGCCGGTCGTAGCGCTGGAAAACGGCTACTTTGAGGAAGAGGGATTGAATGTGGAGCTGACCGCTTTTACAACCGGTGCGACGGAGGTGGAGGCATATACGGCCGGAGAGCTGGATATTGTGGAAACGGGAGACCTGCCGTTTTTAAATGCCGTTTTGAACGGTGTGGATATTGTGGCGATCGGGACATACAACACCTCTGACGAAATCAATGCTCTGGTCGTGCGGGATGATGCGGATATTCAGGAATTTTCTGACCTTGCCGGAAAGACAGTCACGGTACCGTTTGGCACGAATATCCAGCCGCTGCTGTACGAATATTTGGAGGCAGGCGGCCTGACGGAGGATGATGTGGAGATTATTAATCTATCCGGCAACGACGAAGTCAATGCGCTGGTAGACGGAGATGTGGATGCTGCGGTTATGTGGGAACCGTATGTGTCTTCTGCGGCCAGCTATGATGGAGTTACAATCCTTGCGGACACATCGGATATCAGGACCTTTGTGTGCCCGATTTCCACTTCCTCGACTTATATCGCAGAAAATACGGAGACGGTGGAGAAAGTCCTGCGGGCATTAAGCAGAGCGTCGGAATGGTCTCAGGAAAACCAGGAAGAGGCCGCAGAACTGACGGCGACTTATTTTGGCGCGGAAAATTCAGATGCAATTCTGATAAGCCTTGAAAAAGCGGATAGTTCCGTACCACTTACGGATGATAAAATCGAAGCGTTGAAGCTCGGCGCCGAGAAGAGCTATCAATACGGAATTATCAGTGAGGAAGTAGATATAGAGCAGTATATTGACACGCAGTTTACAGAAGCTTTGCTGGCGGAATAAGCCAAAGCCGGGTTGCTGCGGCTTGAAACCGGTGCACGGCGTAAAGCCGCAGCAGAAAGGACAGTTGTGTGATATGAAAAGAAAACCGGTTGATTTTCTGTTGGTTTGGATCGTTCCGATTGCTATTCTTGTTTTGTGGTATGTTTGCAGCAATCGAAATCTGATCAACCAGTCTGTTCTGCCAAGTCCTCAGAAAGTATGGAGTACATTGGCACAGATGATTGTAAAAGGGACGCTGTGGAAACATATCAGAGTCAGTCTGCTGCGTGTCGTCAGGGGTTATCTGATCGGCGCAGCTTCCGGATTCCTTTTGGGAGTTTTTGCCGCATTATCGCGCCCGGTGGGAAGGATTGTGGAAATTCCGGTCGGCGTGCTGCGTCCGATTCCGGCGATCGCGCTGATTCCGTTCTTCATTCTCTGGATGGGGATTGGAGAGCAGTCGAAAGTGGCGGTGATTGTATACGGATCGTTCTGGCCGGTATTGCTGAATACGATGCAGGGGATCCGCGAGGCGGATTCCGGGCTGCTTGAAGTCGGTCGGGTTTTGGAAAAGAGCAGGTTTACGACGCTTTTCCAGATCATACTTCCGGCGGCTCTTCCATCCATTTTTACGGGTTTGCGGCTCGGTGTCAGTTCTGCCTGGACCTGTGTGGTTGCCGCTGAGATGATCGCGGCCTCCGCGGGCATTGGATTCCTGATTACATACAGCCGGGAGATGGCACAGCCGGCCTCGCTGTTGATCGGCATAGCAGTGATCGGATTGCTGGGGTATGTTTTTGACATGTTGTTGAGAAAATTAAACGATGCGGTAATTTTCTGGGGACATTAGAAATGAAATACCGCCGGGCGCCGGACGGAAAATCGGATGAGCGTCGAAAGAAGCCAAAGGCGGCGGGAGGATCAGTTTGAATACAGACAAAGAATTAAGAATAGAAAATGTCAAAAAAGTATATCCCCTGGATGACGGGGAGTTGGAGGTGCTTCAGAGGATAAACCTTACGATTGAAAGCGGGGAGTTTATCAGCATTGTCGGGGCGAGCGGCTGCGGCAAGAGTACGCTACTCCGTATGATCGCGGGTCTTGAGAGCCCGACGGAAGGCAGTATTTTCATAGGAAACAGACATGTGGATCGGCCGTCGGTGGATACGGGAATGATTTTTCAGGAGTCGCGGCTGTTTCCGTGGCTTTCCGTGGAGGGCAATATCCGTTTCGGCATTCACAAGGATATGGATAAAAAGAAGAAGGCAGAGCTTATAAGACAGTATATTGACATTGTGGAATTGAACGGGTTTGAGAAAGCGCTGCCGCAGCAGCTCTCCGGCGGCATGCAGCAGAGGGTGAGCATTGCAAGGGCACTGATCAATGAGCCGTCGGTGCTGTTGCTTGATGAGCCGTTCGGCGCGCTGGATGCTTTAACCAGAATTAATATGCAGGACGAGGTGCTGCGCATCTGGCAGAGAAAAAAGACAACCATGATATTGATCACCCATGATATTGATGAGGCGATATTCTTAAGTGACAGGATTCTTATTATGGGGAAAAATCCGGGAGAGATTAAAAAGGAAATTCCGGTAGGGATGGGCAGGCCGCGCAGCAGAAACGGCGCGGATTTCATCCGGATTCGGGAGACAATCTATAAGGAATTCTTCAGAAATACGGAGATTGAATTGGAGTACTATATTTAGATTTTGATAAAAAACGGTCTGTCAGGAGAAAAATATGAAATTTAACACGACTTTGTTACACGGGACGGAGGAAATCCCGTTTTTCGGGGATGCAGAGTCGGGGGCGACGCTGCCGTCGGTCTGCCAGGCCAGCGCCTTCCGGCACACATCGGCGAAGCGTATGGAACAGATTTTTCACAATAAAGCGCCGGGATTTTCTTATACCAGGTTGGGGAATCCGACGGTGGAGGCTTTTGAAAAGCGGATGACTGTTCTGGAGGGCGGGGTTGCAAGTGTGGCCTGCGCCTCCGGTATGGCGGCAGTTTTTAATGCATTGATGAATATTCTGCGAGCAGGAGATGAAATTGTCTCCAGTGCCAGCCTGTACGGCGGCACGATCGACCTGTTTTGCGAGATGGAGAGTTTCGGGATAACGACACACTATGTGAAGAATAATGATCTGGATGCGTTCCGGGAGAAGACGAACGACCGCACCCGATGTTATTTTGCGGAAACCATCGGAAATCCGAAGCTGGATGTTACGGATATCCGGAGTCTGGCAGAACTGGCTCACAGTCAGGGACTGCCGTTGTTTGTTGACAATACTGTGGCGACCGCCTACCTTGTAAAACCGATCGAACTGGGCGCGGATATTGTCATCAATTCTACTTCTAAATATGTCAACGGCACCAGCAATTCCATCAGCGGCGTGATTACGGACGGGGGAAAGTTCTGCTGGGACGCGAAAAAATATCCGGGTCTGAGTGAGTTTGCAAAGTTTGGCCCATTTGCTTATGTGGCAAAGCTGCGCAACGGCTTTTTCCGAAACACGGGCGGATGCATGGCACCGCAGAACGCGTTTTATAATATGATCGGACTGGAAACCCTGTGGCTTCGGATGGAACGGATTTCTGATAACGCGTTGATTCTTGCGCGGCGGCTGCAGGAAAGTTTCCCGGACTTTACGGTGAATTATCCCGGGTTGGAGACGAATCCATCTCATGAGATTGCAAAGAAGCAGTTTACCGGTCATTTCGGCGGGATTCTCACCATCCGCGTTGGCAGCAGGGAACGGGCATATCGAATTCTGGACAGCTTAAAGATCCCGCTGCAGGTGTCTAACATTGGAGATACCAAAACGCTGGTGCTCCATCCGGAGTCTACGCTGGCCGTGCATAGCACGGAAGAGGAAAAGGCGGCGGCAGGGGTTTATGATGACCTGATCCGGGTCAGTGTCGGAATTGAAGATGTGGAAGACCTTATAGAAGATTTTGAGAGGGCGATTCGTGAATCGTAAAAGTAATCTGATATTTTCACAAAAAGGGGAAAACAGAACTGATTTATATAAAAAAGGAGTATGACCGGGAGGAAGCAAGATGGCAGATATTGATTATGCAACATTGAAAAAGGGCGGATTTATGCGCCAGAAACAGAAAGGATATTTCTCCCTGCGCTTACAGGTGACCGGCGGGCATCTGACGGCGCAGAATATCCGGACGATCGCTGAGGTGGCGGATGAGTTCGGAAAAGGGTATGTACATATGACTTCCCGTCAGGGTGTGGAGATCCCGTATATCCACATTGATGATATCGAAAAAGTGAAAGAGCGTCTTGCCAAGGGTGGCGTGAGACCCGGCGTCTGCGGACCGCGCGTCCGCACGGTGACAGCCTGTCAGGGCGGTGCCATCTGTCCAGCGGATGTATCGATACGGCTGCTCTGGCAGAGAAGCTCAACGACCATTATTTCGGCAGGGAGCTTCCCCATAAGTTCAAATTCGGCGTCACCGGCTGTCAGAACAATTGTCTGAAAGCGGAGGAAAATGATCTCGGCGTCAAGGGCGGGATGGAAGTAACCTGGAAACCGGATCTCTGTATCAACTGCGGTGTCTGCGAAAAAGCCTGCCGCGAGGGAGCGGTTACCTGTACAGATACCGAAGTCCTGATTGACCGGGAGAAGTGCAATTACTGCGGACGCTGTGTGAAATCATGTCCCACCGATGCATGGGAGGGTGAGAGCGGCTATCTGGTTTCCTTTGGCGGCCTGTTTGGAAATAAGATATATACCGGAGAGCAGTTTCTTCCGTTAATCAAAGATGAGGAGACATTTTTCCGGGTGGCGGACGCGGCAATTACTTTCTTTGAAGAGAACGCAGGAGCCGGTGAACGCTTCCGGTTTACCCTGCAGCGGGTGGGAGAAGATGAATTTCGCAGGAAAATATGGGCAGCTTATCAGGGAAAGTAATAAATTGAAAAATGAAATATACAGAAGGGATGGAATGAGTATGAGCGCAGTATATGAAATTGACGAAACCGTCGATATTACCGATGTAGTATGCCCGGTCACTTTTGTGAAAGCGAAGATGGCGCTGGAAGAACTGGATGAGGGACAGATCCTCTCGATTCACATGAATGACGGCGAACCGGTGCAGAATGTCCCGCGAAGCATCAAAGAAGAAGGGCATCAGATTCTGAAGCTGTTGAAAAACGAGGATGATACCTATGACCTGATTGTGAGAAAGGCGGGTGATTAAGCTATGGCAAAGAGATGGACGGAGGCGGATTTTGATACAGAAGTTCTAAACAGTGATAAACTGGCAATCGTGGATTTTTATTCAGACAGCTGCCTGCCATGCAAGGCGATTTCGCCGTTGCTGGCGGAACTGGAGGAAAGCTATGCGGGCCAGGTGCTTGTGGGCAAGGTGAATGCGGTTTATGAGCGTGGGCTGGTTTTTCACTGGGAGGTGGCTTCGGTGCCGACCATACTGTTTTTGAAAAATGGAAAAGAGGTCGCCCGGTTTAGCGGTGTACAGAGGAAAGACGATCTGGTCCGGGAGATTGAAAATAATATTTCATAGAAAGATATTGAAAAAACAGACAGGAAGGAATGAGAGTATCATGAACATTACCGTAGCGGGAGAAAAAAAGAATTATGAAGAAGGCATTACAGTAGAAAAGCTCATTGAGGCGGAAAGCGTGGAGACACCGCAGTATGTGACCGTTTCCATTAATGAGAAATTTGTGCAGAGAACAGACTTTTCTGCCCGCCAGCTTGCCGAGGGGGATGAGGTGGAATTCCTCTACTTTATGGGAGGTGGGGAGTAATGGCTTTTTCCAATGAACAGATGGAGCGTTATTCCAGACATATCATTCTGAAAGAAGTCGGCGTAAAGGGCCAGAAAAAACTTCTGAACGCGAAGGTGCTGATCATCGGTGCCGGCGGACTGGGAGCGCCTGCCGCCATGTATCTGGCGGCCGCCGGAGTCGGCACCATCGGCATTGCCGATGCGGATGAGGTGGATCTCTCGAATCTGCAGCGCCAGATCATTCATGGAACGCCGGATGTAGGAAAGGCAAAAGTACAGTCCGCGAAAGAAACCATGAATCGAATGAACCCCGATGTCACGGTCAATACATACCAGACGTTTGTGACATCGGAAAACATTATGGATCTGATCAGAGACTATGATTTTATTATTGACGGGACGGACAATTTCCCGCAAAGTTCCTGATCAACGATGCCTGTGTGATGGCGGGGAAACCTTTTTCCCATGCCGGGATTATCCGTTTCCAGGGTCAGTTGATGACTTATGTGCCGGGAGAGGGTCCGTGTTACCGCTGCGTCTTCCGCGATCCGCCGCCAAAGGATGCGGTGCCGACCTGTAAGCAGGCCGGTGTGGTGGGAGCCATGGGCGGTGTCATCGGCAGCCTTCAGGCCATGGAAGCCATCAAATATATCATCGGGCAGGGCAAACTCCTGACGGGAACACTTCTGACATATGACGCCCTGACGATGACTTTCCGGAAAGTGCCGCTGCCGAAGGATACCTCTGACTGCCCGGTCTGCGGGAAGCATCCGACGATCACGAAGCTCATTGACTATGAGCAGGCAGAATGCGATATGTAAAAGGAGAAGCCGATGAAAGTATGTTTGAAAGAAGCTGATTTTAATCAACTTGTTGAATTTGCGAAGGCCAAAGCGCCGGAAGAAGCCTGCGGGCTCATCGCGGGGACACAGACGGATACAGAGAAGCGGATTGAAAAGGTGTATTTCCTGACGAATATTGACCATAACAGTGAACATTTTTCGATGGATCCCGCGGAGCAGCTTATCGCAGTAAAGGATATGCGAAAGTTGGGATATAAGCCACTCGGAAATTGGCATTCCCACCCGCAGACTCCATCCCGCCCGTCCGCAGAGGATATCCGGTTGGTTTATGACAGAATGGCGAGTTACCTGATCCTGTCTCTGGCGGATGAGGATGTGGCGGTGCTGAATTCTTTCCATATTGAGAATGGTTATGTGGAACGGGAGGAGATTGTGATGCAATGAGTGCAAGGGAAAGCTGGATGAGGGTGTGAT
>JAJPYF010000091.1 GCA_021205085.1 Clostridiales bacterium
GAACGGTATGCCAGGTGGTGTGGAAGGGGGACTAATCATCCCCCTATCCGATTGTATCATCGAAACGATGATGATGGGAGGTGGGTGATTGGGATATGTCTGGTATGCGGATGTGTATTTCCTGGTGAACTTTCTGATGAACGCATCCGCATTGTTTTTTGCCGCGGCGCTGTGTAATGGTCGGGTGTCTGTGCAGCGGATTCTTCTTGCGTCTGCCGGGGCGTCGGCAGCCCGCGTTTTTCTGCTGATTCTGCTGCCGGGATGGATCGGACAGATTCTTCTGGTACATATGGTGGTGCATCCGCTGACTGTTTATCTGGCTTTGTTGCCGGACGGATGGAGGGATTTCCTCCGCCTCATGCTTTCGGTCTGCCTGCTGCTTCTCGTTGCCGGCGGCATTCAAGAGAGCATCTGGATGCAGGCGGGTGCGGCGTCGGAAACCGTGATTCTTCCGGCCGGTGTCCTGGCCATGGCGATGTTTGCGGTATGGCAGTTCCGGCAGCGGCGTTTCGGCCGCATCTGCGTGGCGGAGCTCTGGCTCGGCGGAGAGCGGATCTGTGTCAAGGCGTACTGTGACAGCGGGAATCTTCTCCGACACCCGGAGAACGGAAAACCGGTCAGCATCGTGGACCGCGAAGCCATTCCGCCGCTTTGACTGCATGCGGCGGGGGAACCGGAGCGGATTTTCTGCCGGACGGTCAGCGACCCCGCCTCCTGCATGGATGTCATCACCGTGGACAGAATGGAGATCTATCGGAGGGGAATGGCGCGCGAGATCCGTGCGCCGCTGCTCGGACTTCACTCCGGGGCACTTATGGGAGACTGTGGGGTTCAGCTGCTTTTGAATGCTGCGGTCTGCTGATAGAAATGGAAGGGAGAACAGAAACGGATGTATTTGAAAATTTCGATACCGGGACGGTTTCAGATGAAGCTGATCCCAACGATACGGAATCTGCTGTTTTTAAAATCCAATGAGATTCATTACATCGGAGGCGCCGATGTGCTGCCGGCGCCGCTGAAAACGGAGGAGGAGAGCGACTGTATTTCCCGGCTCGCATCCGGGGACGGCGCGAACGCCAGGGCCACGCTCATCGAGCATAATCTGCGGCTGGTGGTGTACATCGCCAAGAAATTCGACAATACGGGGGTGGGCGTTGAGGACCTGATCTCCATCGGGACGATTGGCCTGATCAAGGCGATCAATACATACAATCCGCTGAAAAACATCAAGCTGGCCACGTATGCGTCCCGCTGCATTGAGAACGAAATCCTGATGTATCTGCGCAGGACCAGCAAGATGAAGACGGAGGTGTCCTTTGATGAGCCACTGAATGTGGACTGGGACGGAAATGAGCTGCTGCTCTCCGATATTCTCGGGACGGAGGAGGATATCATCTACAAGGACATGGAGATGGAAGTAGAGAAAAAGCTGCTGAAACGCGCGATTGCGAAGCTCTCGCCCCGGGAGAAAAAGATTATCGAGCTGCGCTACGGAATGTATACCGTGAACGGGAAGGAGTACACCCAGAAGGAGGTTGCGGATCTCATGGGGATCTCCCAGTCCTATATTTCCAGGCTGGAGAAAAAGATTATACGGCAGCTGAAGAGAGAAATTACGAAGTACGAATGATACGAAAGGATTCCTTACATTTTTGTTAAAAATCTGTGAGAAAGGTTGATGATTGAAAAAAAAGAGTTACAATGGATTAGGTGTTGACACCGGTATGCGGCGGTGCCGCGTGCAGACAGAGGGATTTATTTTGGCACAAAGGACAAGACTGAGACAGGAACTGAGGATACAGAGACAGCGGAATGTGCGCAGGCGCAGGATTCTGATCGCGGTGCTGGCCGTTCTGGCGGCGGTTTATATCGCCGGCTGTTTTTATTACAGCAGGCATTTTTACGGCGGCGGGACCGTGTTCGGCATCGCCATACGGGGACAGACCGTGGAGAGCCTGAAGGAAGAGGTCCGGAATAAAATGGGCAGCTACAGCCTTACCATCAGCACCCGGGACGGGGAGGAGACGATCACCGCGGAGGAGATGGGCCTGGAGTATGATGACCAGGAGGAGATCGACGCTCTCTTTGCGGAGCAGAAGGCGGTGCTGTGGTTTCTGATGTTCCGGACATCGAAGGATGATCTGGACGTTGCGATGACCCTCGATGAGACTATGCTCGGCGACGCGGTGCAGGCGCTCTCCTGTATGCAGGAGGAGAATATGACGGCGCCCACGGATGCATATCTGGAGTATGAGGACGGGGTGTTTGTGATCCGTGATGAGACCTACGGCAATCAGCTGGAGTATGATACGGTGTATCCGGTGATCTACGATGCTGTCTTCGGCGGGGATTCCGCGATTTCCCTGGATGAGCTCGCATGCTATGTGGCGCCGGAGGTGTACAGTGATACGGAGGGGCTGCTGACGGAGTGCGACGAGGTAAACCGGGCAGTTGCCATCGAGATTACATATGATTTCAGTGACCGGACGATGGTTGTGGACGGCTCCATGATCGCGGAGTGGATTGTTTTCGGAGAGGATTTCTCGTGGTCCCTTGACGAGGAGGCGATTGCGGATTATATTTATGAAATGGCCTATGAGACGGATACCTTTGGCCTGACGCACACGTTTACCACCTCCTACGGATCGGAGATTACCCTGAAGGGCGGAGATTACGGCTGGTGCATCAACCAGTCTCAGACGGTGGAGCAGCTGGTCGGCCTGATTCAGGCCGGAGAGTCTGTCACGACAGAGCCGGTTTACCGCTACAGCGGGATCTGCCGCGATACGGACGACATCGGGGATTCCTATGTGGAGGTCAGCATTTCCGCACAGACCATGTGGGTGTACAGTGAGGGCGAGTGTGTCGTCTCCACGGCGGTGGTAACCGGCAATGTGGCGAACGGGCACGAGACGCCGTCCGGCGGCGTGTGGGCGATCGATGCCCGCCTCACGGACTATGTCCTGACCGGACAGGATTACGACTCGGAGGTCAGCTACTGGCTGCCCTTCAACGGAAATGTCGGTATTCATGACGCCACATGGAGGACAGAGTTCGGCGGTGACATATATAAGACAAGCGGATCCCACGGCTGTGTCAACACACCGCTCTCGGCGATGAAGACGGTGTATGAGTATGTGCAGATCGGCTGGCCGGTGATCGTATATTAAAGAACAAACGAATGGGGAGAGGTTGGATAAATGTCAGAGCATGAATCCGGAAAAACACAGGAGAACAGAAAGAAAGGCCGTGAGCGGAAGCTCACCACGGTCTTGCTGATCGCGGCGGTCGCGGTGATGGTTTTTGCCCTTGCAAGGCTGATTCCGATCATTATGGATTACAGGAATTCGGAGGATGCCTATATGGACCTCGCCGGGGATATCGTGGATGCGGGGACGGACGAGGAGGAGACAGAGGCTGAGGAGGAGACGGACTGGTCGGATGTCGTGATCGATTTTTCCTCCTTAAAGGAGATCAATTCGGACGTGGTCGGCTGGATCCGCTTTGACGATACCACGGCGCTCCCGATCGATTATCCCATCCTGCACGGGGAGACGGACAATACCTACCTGCGGACGAATCTCTACGGGGAGTCCCACACGGCCGGAAGTATCTTCCTGGAGTCTGCCAATTCCCCGGATTTCTCGGATCTGTACAACATTATTTACGGACACAACATGAGAAATAACACGATGTTCGGTTCGTTAAAGCAGTACAAGCGCGACGAGGATTTCTACGACGAGAATCCGTTTTTTACGATCTATACGGAGGAGGGTGCGTACCGCTATCAGATTTTCACTTACGAGGAGATAAAGGACGACAGCAGCTTTTACAGTGTCGGATATGCGGCGGATGATGCATATCAGGATCTGATCGATGAGATCGTGGCCGGTTCGATGCGGGACACCGGCATTACGCCGACCGCCGGCGACAGGATCGTCATGCTCTCCACCTGCACATCCACCGGGGACGACTACCGCTTTGTCGTGTTCGGAGTCTTCACGGATCAGGTGACTTACTAGGCGGCGGCGAAAAGTTGCATGAAAAGCGGCTTTTCGTGAATTTATACTTGCATATTGCAGTCAGTTGGAGATATAATCACTTGCGGATGGTATTCTGAAAAGAAACTGTACCGCAGGTGATTTTATTATTTTATTTTGAACGGAAGCTTGTATTGCAAAGGGCAAACGAGACTTCACTGTCCCGCCGGATCCGCTATATGATCATGGAAGGCCGATCAGGGAGGAAAAGGAGGGATGCTTATGGACATTGGTTTTATTGGCGCAGGGAAAGTTGGTTTCTCCATGGGGAAATATCTCACCGAGCGCGGCGTGCGGGTTACGGGCTATTACAGCCGCAGTCTGCAGTCATCACAGGAAGCAGCGAGGTTTACAGACACCCGGCAGTATCCGGATATGCGGAGCCTGGTCAGGGATAGTGATGCGATTTTTCTCACCGTGTCGGACGGAGCGATTCCGACGGTCTGGGAAGAGTTGAGAGCGCTTCCGATTCAGGGTAAAATAGTAATTCATTGCAGCGGGCTTTTGAGCTCCGCCGTCTTTTCAGAGATCGGGCACAGTCGTGCTTTCGGTTATTCCATTCACCCGCTCTTGGCGGTCAACGACAGATATACTTCATGGGAAAAGCTGGCAGATGCGTTTTTCACCATTGAGGGGGATGAGAAGTATCTGGACGAATTAAAACGCATGTTTGAGGGCTTTGGGAACACGGTGGGCGTGATTGCCGCCGGGGATAAGGTCCGTTATCATGCGGCGGCAGCGATGGCGAGTAATCTCTATGTGGGACTTGCCTCACTCAGCGAGAAGCTTCTGGAAGGCTGCGGCTTTTCACCGGAACTGGCACACACGGCGCTGGCTCCGCTGATCGCGGGAAATGCGGCAAACATTGCCGCGGTCGGATGCGCGCAGGCACTGACCGGCCCCATCGAGCGAAATGATGCGGAGACAGTGGCTGCCCATCTGGAAGGCCTGTCGGGGGAGGCCGAAGAGGTGTACCGTATTTTGTCAAAGCAGGTGATCGGGGTGGCGAGAGAGAAGCATCCGGATCGGGATTACACAAAAATGGAAGGGGAATTGGAAAAATGAAGACAACGATCGCAACACTGAAAAAGATGAAGGAAGAGGGCAACAAAATCACAATGCTGACCTGCTATGATTATTCCACCGCGAAGCTGATGGACAACGCGGGTGTGGAGGTTCTTCTGATCGGAGATTCGCTGGGAAACACTATGCTGGGGTATGCGGATACGCTCCCGGTGACGATGGAGGATATGATTCATCACACCGCCGCCGTGTCGAGAGGTGCGAAAAATGCGCTGGTCATCGCGGATATGCCGTTTATGTCCTATCAGCCGTCTGTCTATGATGCGGTGGTGAACGCGGGACGCCTGATCAAGGAGGGGCACGCCAGCGTGGTGAAGCTGGAGGGCGGCGCGAAGGTCTGCGACCGCATCGAGGCGATCGTCCGGGCGGATATTCCGGTCTGCGCACACATCGGCCTGACGCCGCAGTCGATCAATGCGTTCGGCGGATTTAAGGTTCAGGGCAAGAGCGAGGAGGCGGCCCGGCAGCTGATCGAGGACGCGAAGAAGGTCGAGGCGGCGGGTGCTTCCATGGTTGTGCTGGAGGGGATTCCCGCAAAGCTGGCGTCGATCATCACGAAGTCCGTGACGATTCCGACGATCGGCATCGGCGCGGGGGCAGACTGCGACGGACAGGTGCTGGTGTATCAGGATATGCTGGGGATGTTCGATGACTATGTGCCGAAGTTTGTGAAGCACTTCGCGAATGTCGGAGAGGTGATGACAAAGGCGTTCGAGGATTATAAGAAGGAAGTGAAAGAGGGGACGTTCCCGGCGGCGGAGCACACGTATAAGATTGCGGATGAGGTTATCGAAAAACTATATTAATATCAGGAGTGAATGGGATTATGAAGGTTGTAACAACAATCGATGAAGTGAAAAAAACTGTGAGCGAATGGAAGAAGGAGGGCCTTTCGATCGGCTTTGTGCCGACGATGGGGTTTCTCCATGAGGGCCACGGGAGTCTGATTGAGCGGGCGCGGGAGAATGACCGCGTGGTGGTGAGTATTTTCGTGAATCCGATGCAGTTCGGGCCGAGCGAGGATCTGGCCAGTTATCCGCGGGATCTTGAGAAGGACAGTGCGTACTGTGAGAGCCTCGGCGCGGATCTGATTTTTCATCCGGAGCCGGAGGAGATGTACAAGGACGGGTTTTCCTCCTATGTGGACATGACGGTGCTGACGGAGGAGCTGTGCGGGCTGAGCCGCCCCACGCATTTCCGCGGGGTGTGTACCGTGCTGACGAAGCTGTTTAACATTGTCCGCCCGGACCGGGCTTATTTCGGGCAGAAGGACGCCCAGCAGCTTGCGGTCGTGAAGCATATGGTTGAGGATCTGAATATGGATTTGGAGATCATCGGCTGCCCGATTGTCCGCGAGACGGACGGGCTGGCAAAGAGCTCCCGCAACACCTATCTCTCCGCCGAGGAGCGGCAGGCTGCGCTGATTTTGAGCAAAACCATCGCGCTGGGTAAAAAAATGGTTGATGAGGGTGTGACGGATGCGGTACAATTGACAGAAGCCATGAAGGCCAGTATCGAGACGGAGCCGTTAGCGCGGATTGATTATGTGAAGGCGGTTGACGGCCGGACCATGCAGCAGGTCACAGAGGTCAAAGCGCCCCTTCTTGTTGCCATTGCCGTGTATATCGGAAAGACAAGACTGATTGACAATTTCATTGTGGAGTAGTGTTCGGGAGGAAGATATGACCATAACCATGTTAAAGGGAAAGATTCACCGCGCCACGGTGACGCAGGCTGCTCTGGACTATGTGGGCAGTATTACCATCGATGTCGCCCTGATGGAGGCTGCCGGGATTCTGGAATACGAAAAGGTTCAGATCGTGGATGTCAACAACGGCAGCCGTTTTGAGACCTACACCATTGCCGGTGAGCGCGGAAGCGGCGTGGTCTGCCTGAACGGTGCGGCGGCGAGGTGCTGCAGCGTGAAGGATAAGATTATTATCATGTCCTATGCGGATATGTCTCCGGAGGAAGCGGCAAAGCACAAGCCCTCGGTGGTATTTGTGGACGAGGTGAACCGGATTGACCGCGTGACGAGATACGAGAAGCAGGGACAGCTGTTTGACGTCGGCGCGGGTGAGACGAAGTAGGAAATCAGGTTTTGCTATTGCTTGAAAAGAATGCAGAATAAGGGGAAAATCATGTTATCAGGAAAAACAATCGTTCTGGGTGTGACCGGCAGCATTGCCGCTTATAAAATCGCGAATCTGGCGAGCATGCTGGTGAAACAGCACGCGGATGTCCATGTGATCATGACGGAGAACGCGAAGAATTTCATCCATCCCACCGCGTTTGAGACGCTGACGAACCACAAGTGTCTGGTGGACACCTTTGACCGCAATTTCCAGTTCCATGTGGCGCATGTGAATCTGGCGGCGCAGGCGGATCTGATGATGATCGCTCCGGCCTCCGCCGATGTGATCGGCAAGCTGGCCAATGGGATCGCGGACGATATGCTGACGACGACGGCGATGGCCTGCAAGGCTCCCATGCTGATCGCTCCGGCGATGAACACCAATATGTATGACAACCCTATTCTGCAGGATAATCTGGACAAGCTGCGCTCCTATGGAAAGGAAATCATTGAACCGGCGACCGGGATGCTCGCCTGCCGCGATGTCGGCAGGGGGAAGATGCCGGAGCCGGAGGTTTTGCTCCAATACATTCTTCGCACTGTGGCAAAGGAGAAGGATCTGGTCGGGAAGAAAGTCCTTGTCACGGCCGGGCCGACGCAGGAGGCGATCGATCCGGTCCGCTATATCACGAACCACTCCACCGGGAAGATGGGTTATGCCATCGCCCGGGACGCCATGCTCCGCGGCGCGGATGTGACGCTGATTTCCGGCCCCTGCGCCATCGAACCGCCGATGTTTGTCAGGGTGTGTCCGGTGGTGTCCGCGCAGGATATGTACGAGGCCGTGATGAGAGAGCGGCAGGACGCGGATATCATCATCATGACGGCGGCGGTGGCGGATTACAGGCCGGCCTCTGCCAGCGACGAAAAGATCAAAAAGGCGGACGGGGATCTGGCAATTCCGCTTGCCCGCACGAAGGACATCTTAAAAACCCTCGGCGAGAATAAGCGCGAGGGTCAGTTCCTCTGTGGTTTTTCCATGGAGACACAAAATATGCTGGAGAATTCCCGCGAAAAAATCAAAAAGAAGCATCTCGACATGATCGTCGCAAATAACCTGAAGGTGGCGGGAGCCGGTTTCGGGACAGATACCAATGTGATCACGATCATCACGCCGGATGCGGAAAAGGAACTGCCGCTCATGAGCAAGCAGGAGGCGGCGGGGTGTATTCTGGATGAGATCAAAGACCGGATTGCAGATCCCCTGTTTTAAACAGCGGGATTTGCCTTCCGGATATTTTTTGCTTGCAATATACCCCAATGGGGTATATACTGTATATGGTTGTAGAAGTGATATAGTGTTGCGAATGCTATGATTAAGGCGATAAAAGGGTATGATATATGACGGGGGAAAGACTTTATGAGCGAAGAGAGCAGACACAGAGAAGGAAGTGAAAATGCAGGAGGTACGGCGGAAAGGGATTTCTGCAGCTGCTGTACTTCGTGTAAGAAAAAGGAGCGGACCGAACAGGAGTATAAAAGTCTGATGAACCGTCTGAATCGCATTGAGGGTCAGGTTCGCGGTGTGAAGGGGATGGTGGAGCGGGATGCCTACTGTGTGGACATCCTGATTCAGGTCTCCGCGATCAATTCCGCGCTGAACAGTTTTAACAAAGAGCTTTTGGGGAACCATATCCGTACCTGTGTGGTGGAGAATGTGCGCTCCGGCAACGATGAGATCATCGATGAGCTGGTGCGGACGATACAGCGGCTGATGAAATAATACATGACAAACCGGATCTGGATAAAATCATGTATCAGGATCGAGAATTGTAAGAAATAAGGAGCATTATCTATGAATCAATACAATGTGACCGGCATGAGCTGCGCCGCCTGCAGCGCCCATGTGGAGAAGGCGGTGCAGAAGGTGCCCGGTGTCGACAGTGTGGCGGTAAGCCTTCTGACCAATTCCATGAGCGTGGAGGGAAGTGCATCCGATGCGGAGGTGATCGCCGCCGTGAAGGCGGCAGGATACGGCGCCTCTGTAAAGGGGGCTGCAGCCGGTGCGAAAGCCGGTCCGGACGAGGAGGCTCTGGCGGACCATGAGACGCCGAAGCTGGTCCGGCGTCTGGTCGCCTCCGTGATCATTCTCCTCCCGCTGATGTATGTCTCCATGGGACATATGATGTGGAACTGGCCGCTTCCGGCCGCCCTGTCGGGGAACCATGTCGCCATGGGCCTGTATGAGATGCTGCTGACCATCCTGATCATGGTCATCAATCAGAAGTTTTTTATCAGCGGATTTACGAGTCTGTTTCACCGGTCCCCGAATATGGATACGCTGGTGGCGATGGGGTCGGCGGCCTCCTTTGCGTACAGCACCTATGCGCTCTTTGCCATGACCGGCGCGCAGCTTCGCATGGACATGGCCGCGGTCATGACCTATATGGACGAATTTTACTTTGAGTCCGCGGCGATGATCCTGACGCTGATCACGGTCGGAAAGACGCTGGAGGCTTATTCAAAAGGGCGGACGACCGATGCCTTAAAGGGGCTGATGCGGCTGGCTCCGAAAACCGCCACGGTTATCCGCAACGGCGCGGAGGAGACGGTTCCGGTGGAGCAGGTGCGGATCGGCGATATTTTTGCGGTGCGTCCGGGCGAGAGCATTCCGGTTGACGGCGTGGTGCTGGAGGGAACCAGCGCGGTGGATGAGGCGGCGCTGACCGGTGAGAGCATTCCCGTGGATAAGGAGGCGGGGAGCAGCGTATCGGCGGCCACGATCAACCAGTCCGGATATCTGAAATGTGAGGCGACGCGCGTCGGGGAGGACACGACGCTCTCGCAGATCATTCAGATGGTCAGCGACGCGGCGGCGACCAAGGCGC
>JAJPYF010000084.1 GCA_021205085.1 Clostridiales bacterium
CGGTTTCTCATAATGCTCTCTCTTGCGAATCTCCTGCTGAATGCCGGCCTTCGCACAATTCCTCTTGAATCTGCGTAACGCGCTGTCCAGGCTCTCGTTCTCTTTCACGAGTACATTTGACATAGAAACACACCTAACCTCCCTCCAGCTGCATATTGTGCCTATTCGTAACTGTCTCGCAAGTTACTCCTATCCAACTGTTTGGGTATAATATTCACTGCACCGACAAATATTATAACATGGATTTGCCATCCGTCAAGTAAATTTTTACATAAAATGACATCCGGATGCTACAGCTGCGCCTCAAGCGCCTCCCGCGTTGCCGCGATCGCGTCGGGGATTCCCGCCGGGTTTTTCCCGCCGGCCTGCGCCATATTCGGACGTCCGCCGCCAGCGCCGCCGACCTTCTGCGCCACTGCCTTGATCAGATTTCCCGCGTGTGCACCGCGCGCCATCGCGCCGTCCGTCGCCATCGCCATCAGGCTGACCTTTCCGCCGTTTGCACTGGCCAGAAGGATCACGCCCTCGCCCAGCTTTTCTCTCAGCTGATCGCCCAGATCGCGCAGACCGTTCATATCCACATCCGGTACGCTGGCCGCCAGAAGCTTCACGCCCTTTACCTCGACCACCTGATCCATCACATCTCCCATGGAGGACTGCGCAAGCCTGCTCTTCAGAGACTCGTTCTCAGACTGCAGCGCCTTAATCTCCGCCTGCATATGGGAGATCTTCGCCACGAGATCCGCCGGAGCTGCCTTCGCCGCCTTCGCCGCCGCGGCAAGCTCCTCCTCCACATTTTTATAATAAGCGAACACATTCGCACCGGTCAGCGCCTCAATCCGGCGGACACCTGCCGCCACGCCGCCCTCCGATATAATCTTAAATGCAGTAATGTCCGCCGTGTTGGCCACATGGGTGCCACCGCAGAACTCTTTGGAGAAATCTCCCATCGAGACCACACGGACCGTCTCCCCGTATTTCTCGCCGAACAGCGCCATGGCGCCGGTCTTTTTGGCCTCCTCCACGGTCATGACATCCGTCTGAACCGGAATGCCCTCGCTGATCTTCTCATTGACAATCGCCTCCACCTTCTGAAGCTCCTCGTCCGTCATCGCCTGGAAGTGGGAGAAATCAAACCGGGTCCGGTCTGCATCCTGATAAGAGCCGGCCTGCTCTACATGGGTGCCGAGCACCTCGCGCAGCGCCTTTTGAAGCAGATGCGTCGCCGAGTGGTTCTTGCAGGTCGCCGCACGCCGCTGCCGGTCGACCGACAGAGTCACCGTCTCTCCCGAGCGGATCAGTCCGGAAACCATTCGCCCGACATGGCCGAAGCGCCCGCCGGCAAGCTTTATGGTGTCGCTCACCTCAAACTCGCCGTCCTTCCCGGAGATCACACCGTGGTCTCCCATCTGGCCGCCCATCGTTGCATAAAAAGGCGTCGCATCCGTGATGATCGTTCCCTGATCACCGTCCGTCAACGCTTCCGCCAACGCGTCCTCCTCATCCTCGTCCGCCGCTGTTTTTACGAGAACCATGACGGTTCCCTGATCCTCCGTCCGGTCATAGCCGGTAAACACGGATGTGATGGCCGGATCGATTTCATCATAGACCGTCGCATCATGCCCCGTGTAATTTGTCGTCTTCCGGCTGCTTCTGGCCATCTGCCTCTGATTTTCCATGGCCGCTTTGAATCCGGCCTCATCATAGGTAAACCCGCGCTCCGCCAGAATCTCCTCGGTCAGATCAACCGGGAATCCATAGGTATCATACAGGCGGAACGCATTCTCGCCGGAGAGAACCTTCTCCCCCGCCTGCGCCATGGCATCCTCCATGTCGCCGAGGATCGCCAGACCCTGATCCAGTGTCTTCGCGAAGCGCTCCTCCTCCTGTGTCAGAACCTTCAGGATAAAATCCTTTTTCTCCTCCAGCTCCGGATACCCGTCCTGGCTCTCTCGGATTACGGTCATCGCCACATCTGCAAGGAATGTTCCCTCAATGCCGAGCATTCTGCCGTGGCGCGCCGCACGGCGAATGATGCGCCGCAGCACATACCCCCGGCCCTCGTTGGTGGGCATAATACCGTCGGAAATCATGAATGTCGAGGAACGGATATGATCCGTGATCACGCGGATTGAGACATCGTCCAATGCGTCCGTGTGATATTTCTTTCCGGAAAGCGCACAGACCTTGTCCCGGATCGCCTTCATCGTATCGATATCAAAAACCGAGTCCACATCCTGCATCACGACCGCCAGACGCTCCAGCCCCATGCCGGTGTCGATATTTTTATTTTCCAGCTCGGTATATCCGCCCTTTCCGTCGCCGTCAAACTGCGTGAAGACGTTGTTCCAAACCTCCATAAAGTGGTCGCAGTCGCAGCCCACCTTGCAGTCCGGCGACCCGCAGCCGTACTTTTCGCCGCGGTCATAGTAGATCTCGGAGCAGGGGCCGCAGGGTCCCGCACCGTGCTCCCAGAAATTGTCGCACTCTCCGGTCTCGGGATCCCGGTAAAAACGGGTAATCTTCTCCGCCGGGACGCCGACCTCCTTTGTCCAGATCTCAAAAGCCTCCTCATCCTCACCGTAAACGGAAGGATAGAGGCGATCCGGATCCATGCCCAGAACCTCCGTCAGAAATTCCCACGACCAGGCAATCGCCTCGTGCTTAAAATAATCCCCGAAGGAAAAATTTCCGAGCATCTCAAAAAAGGTCAGATGGCGGGCTGTCTTTCCCACATTCTCAATATCGCCGGTGCGGACGCACTTCTGACAGGTGGTCACCCTCCGCTTCGGCGGGATCTCCGCCCCGGTAAAATAAGGCTTTAAGGGCGCCATGCCCGCATTGATCAAAAGCAGGCTGTTGTCATTGTGCGGAATCAGGGAAAAGCTTTTCATCGCCAGATGATCCTTGCTCTGAAAAAACTCAAGGTACATCCTGCGCAGGTCATTTACTCCATATGGTTTCACGATCGGTTCCTCCGTTATAAATATTGTCGTAATAATTCATCACAAAGTTTATGTTATGATCAAAGCGACAAAAGGGTATGATACTACGGATTGCTTCGCATTTCATGCTCTCGCAATCCTAAAAACACTCAGAATCCGCTCATTTTGTCCTGTAAACCGGCCAAAATGGCTACTTCTTCGTGTTTTGGCGGGTCCCAAAGTCATGAATCGGACCGCGAGCGCTCCGTTCATGACTTTTTGACCCTAGTATCATCATGCTATCACAGAATCCGGAAATTGACAAGCTGCTCCGCTACGGAACAACCACATCCTCCAGCAGATTGCTTCCGTCCGCCGCCGATGTCGCAAGGCGGTCGCAGCGCTCGTTTTCCGGATGGCCGTCGTGGCCTTTGACCCAGTGCCATGTTACCTCATGCGGTTTCATGGCCGCAAGAAGCCGCTTCCACAGGTCAATATTTTTGACCGGAGACTTGTCCGCCTTCTTCCATCCGCGCTTCATCCACCCGTAAATCCAGTGCTGGTTAAAGGCATCTGTCAGATATTTTGAATCGGAATACAGCTCCACCCGGCACGGTTTCTTCAGCGCTTCCAGTCCGGCGATCGCTGCCATCAGCTCCATCCGGTTGTTCGTCGTCTTTTTATATCCGGCGCTGAGCTCCTTCTCATGCAGCGCGCCGCTCTCGTCCGTAAACTGCAGCACCGCCCCGTATCCGCCCGGCCCCTCCGGGTTCCCGCGGGCTGCGCCGGCCGTATAGATTGTCGCATTCATATAAACACTCCTGCTCCGGAATATCCAATCGCTATTTCATTCCCCGGATAATCCGGTTCGCTTCTTTATAGATATCCTCCGGCTCCGCCCCGATATGGAATTTTCCGTCCTCATAAAGGATTTTTCCGTTCACCATCGTCAGCTTCACATTCTGTTTCCCGCCGCTGTAGACAAGATTTTTCACAATATTATTCTCCGGCTGCATATTCGGCTGCGCGAGATCGATCAGAATCAGATCCGCCTTCTTCCCCGCCGCCAAACGGTCACAGTCCGGCAGGTTCATGGCCTTCGCGCCGCCGGCGGTCGCCATATAGAGAATGCGGTCGGCACTGATGCACTCCGCATCCATCTCCCGCACCTTTGCCAGCGCGGAGGCCAGAAACATCTCTTTGAACATATCCAGGCTGTTATTGCTGGCCGGTCCGTCCGTGCCGATCGCCAGATTGATGCCCTCATCGTAAAAACGCTTTAAGGGCGCGATGCCGCTGGCCAGCTTCAGGTTGGAGGCGGGACAGGTCACCGCCGTGAGTCCCCGTTTTTTGAAAATTTCAAAATCCTCATCACCGAACCAGACACAGTGGAACCCGCCGCCGCCGTATTCATACATCCCCAGATCATCCGTGAGCCGGGTCGGCGTCTTTCCGTAACGCTGTACACATTCCGCCGTTTCTGCTTTTGTCTCAGAATTGTGCAGGTAAACCGGGGAACGGTACTTCTGCGCCAGCCGAGCGACCCCCTCCATCATATCCAACTTCGTCGTATATTCCGCGTGGAAACCGATCAGGAAGGTCGTCAGGTCGCTGGTCTCATTGACCCGCAGGTAGTTCTCCTCCACCACGCCCAGATCGCCGCCGAAGCTGTTGACACCGGAGACCTGAACCGCACGGAAGCCGCAATCCGCCGCCACACGGGCATAGACCGGCGGAAAATAACACATGTCAAAGCTGGAGGTGATGCCGCCGGTCAGGTACTCCATGATCCCCAGCACCTCCAGCGGGCGGATATTCTCCGTGTTTAACTGATCCTCCTTCGGAAAACACATTTTGTAGAGCCAGTCCTGCAGCGGCAGATCGTCCGCAAAGGAGCGCAGGAATGTCATATACGTATGCGCATGGGCATTCTTAAATCCCGGCATCAGAAGGTTCCCCCCGCAGTCCGTCTCCCGCTCCCAGAGAATCATATTCAGTCCGAGATCCCTCAGAATCTGATCCGGGCGCTTCCCGTCTCCCACATAGAGAATCCGGTCACCCGACACCCACAGTTCACCGGAGAGAATTTCAAACCTTTCATTCTCATCCAGCGTCAATATCCTTGCGTTATAAAATCTTATATTCATAAAAACTCCGTCCGCTATATTACTTTTGAAATTTCAACAATACTCTCCGTCACCAGCTTCTGAAACAGCGGCGCCACCCGGTCCGCCGACTCCTGCACCTTGGCATGTGTCAGCGGGTGTTTCGCAATTCCGGCCGCCAGATTGGAAATACAGGAGATCCCGCAGATCTTCATCCCCATATGGTTTGCGGCGATAGCCTCGCAGGCCGTGCTCATCCCCACAGCATCCGCGCCGATCGCTTTACACATGCGGATTTCCGCCGGAGACTCGTAATTCGGACCGGTCAGCTGGATGTAGACGCCCTCCTTCAGCGAAATTCCCAGCCGTCCGGCTGCCGTCCGCACCGCCTCCTGCAGCTTCCCGTCATAAATATGGCTCATATCCGGAAAACGCACGCCCAGCTCGTCCGGGTTTTGCCCGATCAGCGGCGATGGCACAAAATCCGAAATCTGATCCGTGATCAGCATCAGATCTCCCGCATGCATCCCCTCCTGAATCCCGCCGGAAGCGTTCGTCAAAATCAGCGCCTTTGCCCCGAGCAGTCCCATCAGCCGCGTCGGAAGCACCACATCCGACATCGGATAGCCCTCATAATAGTGGACTCTCCCCTGCATGGCCACCACGGGGATATCGCTGACATATCCGAAAACAAAACGGCCGGCATGCCCGGCTACCGTGGAGACCGGAAACCCCTCGATCTCGTGGTAATCAATCACATGCTCGATTTTCATCTGATCCGCGTAAGCGCCCAACCCGGAGCCGAGAATCAGCGCGACCTCCGGTCGGAAGTCCGTCTCTGCTCTCACGCTTTTCAGGCATTTGTTCAGTTTATCATATATTTCGCTCATAAAAAAGCCCTCCTGTCCACATTATTTTGTTCCGCTAATCCGAGAGATTCCGGGAACGCAGATACGCCAGACTCTTTTTATATTTTTCCGGCGAATTTACCTCTATAAGAATGGAAACATCCCTCTGCATCTGCGGCCTCACGCGCGCCCAGTCAATATTTCCCTCTCCGAGCGGAAGATGGGCGTCAACCCTCCCGTCATTGTCGTTGATGTGATAATGGGCGATATAGGGCGCGCAGATGTTCTCCCACATGTCAATTCCCGCTTTGGAAATGTTCGCATGGGCGAGATCCAGACAGATGCCGAAGCGT
Source organism: Clostridiales bacterium (assembly GCA_021205085.1). Taxonomy (GTDB): domain Bacteria; phylum Bacillota; class Clostridia; order Lachnospirales; family Lachnospiraceae; genus Eubacterium_I. Next base: position 6,231 of record JAJPYF010000084.1, read on the forward strand.
TTCCCCTGCATCCGTTTCGCAAGAGCAGCCAGACAGTCCGGCTCCTCGTCAAACATATTTTCCATATAGATCGAGAGATCCGGGTAATCCTCCAGAAGCGCTGTCAGATACTCTTCATTCCGGTCAATCCATCCCTGCCGGTAATTCGGTTCATAAAAATTCGGGATGAGATTGGTGTGAAGGATCATTGCTTTGACCTGCAGACGCAGAGCGATCTCACAGACCTGACGGATGCGGTAATCACTGACCTTTCGAATCAGGCTGTCGCTTGAATGCACGGCAATATCCAGAAACGGCCCGTGAATGGTGTCACTGCTCCGGTCCCGATCCGCACGGAGATATGCCCGGATACGCCGCTCTGTCTCATCCTTCTGATCCAGTATCCGCGGATACATAAAGTCGTCGTACTCAAACGGAACACCCAGCCTTGTCCATTCCTCCAGATGTTCCGGATCCGGTATTCCGCTGTACTTCATTGATTTCCCCCTTCCCGGCAAACCTCATCGAGAGAATAAACCATCACGCCCTGCGATTTTCCCTTTAGGGGAATCTCCCCAACCTCTGTCACCTTCAGGCGGTCTTTTAACGGCTCGTAAACAAACTCGCTGATCAGAATCTGTCCGGCCTTCGCATTCGCCTCCAGACGGGCTGCCGTGTTGACGGTATCTCCGATGGCCGTGTAATCCATCCGGAATTCCGATCCGATATTGCCGACAACCGCATCCCCGCAGTTTACACCGATACCATAGCTGACCGTTTTCCCGAACCGCTCCCGGAATGTCGCGGCGATCCGGTCACTCCCTGCAGCGATATCCCCGGCCGCACAGACTGCCCTGTAAATATAATCATCGGTGTCAAAGGGCGCGTTGAAAACAGCCATCGCCGCATCCCCGATGAATTTATCCAGCGTGCCGCCGTTTTGAAAAACCGCATCCGTGACAAGGCTCAGATATTCATTGAGAATCTCCACTACCTCCTCAGGCTGCAGCGCCTCGCTCAGCGGCGTAAAGCCACGGATATCTACAAACAAGACAGCGATATGTCGTTTCTCTCCGCCCAGCTTCAGCTGATAGTCCTGATTCTTCGCGATCTCCTCCACCACCTGCGGCGCCACATACTTCTGAAAGGCGCCCATGATCTTTCTCCTGTGGAGAGCCTCCGCCGCGTATTTACCGACAATGCTCCAGACCAGAACCGCGAGAACTGCCAACGGCAGTGTAATCACATTGATCACCAGTCCCTGTCCGTCGAGCCTCAGGCAGAGTGCATACTGCGCGGCCGCAATCAGAGCCGTGGTCAGCGCGCTTCCCCAGATGGGCATCGCACTCGCCAGTAAGGTAAACAGAAATACGATCACCGCACAGACAAATGCGTTCACATATGGACTGGCATAGGTCAGACTGCGCTGCTCCATCAGTCCCTGCACAATGTTCGCCTGAATCTCCACGCCGTACATCTGCGCCCCGTCAGCGATCGGCACCGGATAGGAGTCTCCCATACCGGCCGCGTAAGCGCCCACCAGAACAATGCTGTCCTCAAATGCCGCTGACGGGATATTGCCCTCCAGCACATCGATCAGAGACAGAATCTCATAAGACTCCGGCTCGGCAGTGTAATCGATATAGATTCCGCCGTTTTCATCCGCAGGCATGTAGTCCGCCGGACTTTCCGCCTCCGCACCGTCCTGTGCCATCGGCACAACAGCCGAGGCAAACGACTGATATTCCTCCACTTCCAGCAGAGTATAGCGCACCGCGCTGTCCGTGGAATCCTGCACCGTGTTCGCAAATCCCGTGCTGACCGTATCCGCCAGCTCTCCAAAGGGTTCCTCCACCATATCGATGTGAAGCGTATTGACCCGGCTGACTCCGTCTGTCGTCTCAATCTTCGTAGAAAACACCAGATTGTCCGCCATCACGATATTGGAATATTTGGCGCAGGCATCCACTAAAAGCTGATCCTCGTCACCTTTTTCATTGACAAGCAGGATATCAAAACCGATCACCCGGGGCGAATGCTCACCCCCATCCAGAATCTCGATCAGCTCCGCATACGGCTCCCTCGTCCATGTCTCAAACTGCCCCAGCGCATCCAGCGTCTTTTCATCGATCGCGATAATCTTGATGGAGGAATCCACACTGTTCTCCCGCTGATAGACGGCATCCTGCAGGGTGAGATTCAGATTTGCAAAACAGTGGAAAGAAATACTCAGGAATGTGAACACTGCCAGAATCAGGGCAGCTGCGATATTTATTTTTTTCTTACTCGCCGTTTCTCTTTTTCGTTCCGGCATGGCAAAATTTCTCCTATGAACAATGGGATATTTTTTACTCCAGAACAGTTTAAAATTCAACGATCATCCCATCATCTATCCAATATGACAATGTTCCCGTATAATTACCCTTACCAGTAATTGTAAAGCAGTAATCATCGTTTATTTCAGCCCGTGCAGAATCCCCGGCTTCCATTATAGTACTATTTAAAACTACAACCAGCACCCAGCCTTCTGTTTCCGGATCATACTCTGCATAAATCGTAAAGTCGTCACTGCTTATCTCTTTCGCCGTAATCGCAAACGTGTAGGTCAGCGTTCCCGTATAATTGCCGCTTCCCATGATCGTGATCGTCGCCGTCCCGACCTCCGTGTTTCCGCTGTAGGATACGGTATAATCTTCCGCGGTCAAAGTCGAATTCAGCAAAGTCACGGTCGGCTCTATTGCGCTGCCCGTATAGACCTGATCAGAAGTATCCACGGAAAAATCATCCGATGTCAGCGCAACACTTGTCTCCGTCTCTGTCTCTGTCTCAGTGTTCGTTCCTGCTTCATCATTCGTTCCTGCCTCATCATCGGTTCCTGTCGCGCCGTTATTTTCCGTTTCATCTGACGCACCCGTCCCGCTGTTCGTTTCCGCTGCGGTTCCTGCGGTAGAACCGGCAGCCGTATCCGAAGAAACCGTGGTCATCACAGCAGCGTTCGATGAGCTTCTGACACTGCTCTCCGGCGTCTCATCCTCCGACTCTTCCTCTCCAGCCTCATCCTCCGCATCCTGCCCGCTGTCTTCTGCCGCGTCTTTCTCTTCCTCCTCGTCATCCCCGGTCAGAAGATTCCCATACATCTCAATCAGATAATCCGGCAGATTTTCCGTGTCAATGGAACCGCCGGACTTTCGAAGCCGTGCCTCCTCCTCGGGATTCTCCCCGTCGCCAAAATATTTTTCGATGACAGCTTCCTCCCCGGCTGTGATGACCGTCTCCTCCCCGGCTGTATTATCCACCCGGATATGAACCTTTCCGTCAAACACCACGATGATCGTCTCGCGCCAAAGTCCGTCCTCATCCTCAGATATCCTGACCCAGAACTCTGTCCCGCGGACTGCCATCACACCGTCCGGCGTCTCGATCTCGTAGCTGTCCCCGTCTGCAATGGGATTCTCGATCTCATTATAAATCGCCCCAGCATTGAGATGAAGGCAGATCGCCCCGTTATCCTTTTCCCCTTCCAGCTCAAACTCCACCTCCGAGGAGGCTTCCACAATCACGTATTTATCGTCATCCAGGCTGAGATCCACCCTTCCGTCCTCACCTGTGGAGAGGATGTCTCCGCCCTGAATCACCATCTGCTCGTAGACCTCCATGGTCTCGCCCCCGCGGACAAGACTGGCGGTTCCCTCTGTCTCCAGGACCTTTACGTTGCGGTAGGTCTCCTCCGCCCCCGACATACGGACACAGACGATGCCGACGATCAACATCAAGTCCAACAACGAAGACACAATAAAAAAAAAAATAATCCCATTTATTTTTGCCATATCATCCCCTCCTCCTTC
>JAJPYF010000109.1 GCA_021205085.1 Clostridiales bacterium
CTCCTTTACGTCGTGAACGCGCACAAAGGCACAACCACAGTTCACGGCATATACGGTGGTCGCCACCGTTCCGATGAGCCGCTCATCGGCCGGCACATCCAACGTCAGTCCGATCACCGATTTCCGTGAAGTGCCGAGAAGAATCGGATAACCGAACTGCATCAGCCTGTCCATGCGGCGAATGGCCGTCAGATTGTTTTCATATGTCTTTCCGAATCCCACACCGGGATCCAGTATAATGCGGTCGTCCCGGATACCTGCCTGCTTTGCCAGCCGCACCGTCTCAGCGAGATCCTCGCACCACTCTTTTTCAAAATCCGTGTAATCCGCCTGTTCCCGGTTGTGCATCAGGCAGCAGGCTGCCTCCGAATCCGCGATGACCCGGCTCATATCGCTGTCATACTTTAACCCCCAGATATCGTTGATCAGGTCGGCGCCCGCCTCCAGCCCCGCCTGCGCCACTTTGCTCTTATAAGTATCCAGAGAAACCGGAATGTCAAACCGCGCCTTCACCGCCTCGATCACAGGCGTCACCCGGCCGATTTCCTCCTCATCCGAAATCTTTGTATATCCGGGCCGCGTGGACTCGCCGCCGATGTCGATGATATCCGCGCCTTCTCCGATCATCCGCTCTGTCTGCGCCAATGCCCGGTCTATGGAATTGTATCGCCCGCCATCTGAAAAGGAATCCGGCGTCACATTCAGGATTCCCATCACATAGGTCTTATTTGCCGTATCAAATTCACGGTTTCCTATCCTCATTTCACTCTTTCGTCCTTTCTTTCTGTCCACCCATCCGAATCACCGGAAGATACTCCGGTTTTTTTCCGCTTCCTCCCATTTACAGGTATCCGCCGCCGGGCAGCAGAAACAATTCCTTGAGAGCTGATCCGCCCGCTCGATATAGTAGCCGATCGCGCCTTTGTCCTCATATCGGTACTGCCTGCCGTGATGCTCCCGGATAAAACAGCAAACCTCGTCAATCCACTCGCGGGGATATCCGACTTCGGTCAGAATCTGCCGCGCCAGTCTGACACCGGCAATGGCGTGATGCTCCCCCGTCCGGTATTGAGCCGATCGGCCGATGTCATGGATGAGCCCGGCCACATAGATGCGATCCTTTCTCTCCTCCCGTTCTGTCCGGTCCGCATCCATGTCCTGCGCATTTGTCACGCTGTTCTCAAGGCAGAGAATCCACGCGATTCTGGCGACATCCAGCCCGTGCTCCAGCTCATGATGACAGTAGATCCGTTCGTGCTCGTCCTCCCGGACCTCCCGCATAATCTGCAGAAACCGCTCATTATTTAATAATCGATCCGTGTATTTCATACTCACCCAATAATTCCCGGAACGCCGTCCGGACTCCGCTCAGATAATAGAGGGAGCCAAATGCCAGAATCACATCCTGCGCATCCGCTGCCTCCAGAGCATATGATACTGCATCACGCGGATTTTCACAAGGGATTGCGTCGATCTTTTCCTTTTGCAGCTGCTTCGCCAGCTCCGTCGCCGAAAGTGCCCGCGGATTCGGCGGCGTCACCGTGTAAACCCGGTCGCCTTCCCGAAACATGATATGAATCATCCGGTCGTACTCCTTGTCCGCGAGAACCCCCATGATATAGATAATTCTGCGATTCGGAAAGCTGCGGTTCACCGAAGCATGCAGCTTGAGAACGGCATCCTCATTGTGCGCGCCGTCCAGATAAACATCCGGAAAAGCATAAATCTGTTCAAACCGTCCCGGCCACCGAACCTTTTTCAGACCCTCTCTGACTGTTTCCCGGCAAATTTTCGGGTAATCCTTTTTCAGAACCTCCAGAACCTGAAGCACACAGGCCGCATTTTCTGCCTGAAATTCCCCGGCTAGCCCCAGCGATATGTTCATCAGGCGATCATCCGTCTTTCCGGCCAATACAAGAGACGCCCGGCTCTCTTCACACTTTTTGCGAATCACCGCCATCGCCTCCGGCTTCTGCTCCATGGCAACCACCGGACAGCCCTCCTTGATAATTCCGGCCTTCGCCCCGGCAATTTCCGTCAGTGTATTTCCCAGAAACTTCGTATGATCCCGGCTGATCGAAGTCAGGACACTCACCAGAGACTTTTGAATCAGGTTCGTCGCATCCTCCGCGCCGCCCATGCCGACCTCCACCAGGGCGATGTCACAGTTTTCCTCATAAAACCACAAAAATGCCGCCGCCGTCTCCACCTCAAAGCGCGTGGGATGAGGCAGGCCGCCCTGAACCAGACGCTGACATGTAGCGGCCACCTCCGTAAAAATCTCCGCCAGCCGCACTTTCTCAATGGGCTTCCCGTTCATCAGGAACTCCTCCTCATAGGAGAACACATCCGGCGTGTCAAACCGCCCTGTCCGATACCCCGACTCGACAAGAACCGAGGAGAGCATCGCGCCTACGGATCCCTTCCCATTCGTGCCCGCAATGTGAACGATGGGGATGCGCTCCTGCACATCGCCCAGCTCCCTCATCAGAGCACGGATGCCGGTCAGACCGGGCTGAATGCCGTATTTTTTTGTCTCGTCCAGAAAGGACATCGCTTCTTCATAATTCATAACCGGTTTCACCCTGCCATCGCGTTTTTATAGAGAGACTGTATTTCCATATTGATTCTGTTCGGTCATGATGCAGGACATCACCACATCGAATGGATCGGCCGGAAGCTGATCCGCTATCTGCAGCTCATATGCCACTCCCATCATGACACACCGATTGTCCCCCGCGAAATGACGGTCATAGTAGCCCTTTCCGAACCCCATGCGATTCCCCTTGCGGTCAAAGGCCACACCGGGCGTCAGCACGAGTGCCTCCTCCCCGCGCCAGTCCACGGGAACCGGCCGGGATTGTCCGTCCGAAGAATCCGTTTCACCGTCCTCCGACGGCTCCATCACGCCAAAGGCTCCCTCCGAGAGCTGTGCAAAATCCTCCACCTCAAAAAACCGCAGTTCTTCCCCAAACACCTTCGGAAACGCCACACACTTCCCCTGCCGCCATGCCTCCTCCACAACCGGGCGGATATCCGCCTCATTGCCCAGAGGATAATAGGCATAGATATATTTTTCATTTTTAAACAGGGAACTCTCCGAAATCCTTCTGCAGATCCGGTCGGACAATCTCTTCACCGTGTCCCGGTCCATATCGTTCCGGAGCATCCTGTATCTCTTTCTCATTTCCTGTTTCTGCGTCATATACGGTTTCCTCTCTCCGGACAGTACAACACCGCCCGACATTTCTGCCGGGCGGCATCTTCCCTTTTATCATTTCACATATAGCTTTTCACGTTACGATCTACAGCAGTCCGCCGATGGAGAGGAAGATCGGTGCAAACACCAGTGACACGATGGTCATCAGCTTGATCAGGATGTTGATGGACGGTCCGGACGTATCCTTGAACGGATCTCCGACCGTATCGCCGACAACCGCCGCCTTGTGCGGTTCACTTCCCTTTCCGCCGTGCTGGCCGCTCTCGATATACTTTTTCGCGTTATCCCACGCTCCGCCGGAGTTCGCCATGAAGATCGCCATCATAACGCCCGTGACCAATGCTCCCGCCAGCAGTCCGCCGAGAGCCTCCGGTCCCAAAAGGATGCCGACAACGATCGGCACGACGATCGCGATCACGCCCGGAACAATCATTTCCTTCAGGGACGCTTGTGTGGAAATGCCGATGCAGGTCTTGTAATCCGGCCGGCTCGTTCCCTCCAGAATCCCCGGGTCTGCCTTGAACTGTCTGCGAACCTCCTCGATCATCTTGTAAGCCGCTTTGGATACCGCCTCCATGGTAATCGCGGAGAAGAGGAACGGAAGCATCGCACCGATGAACAGTCCGACGATCACAGTCGGCACCAGAAGGTCAATCGCCGTAAGCTCCACTGCCTCCGCATAGGAGACAAAGAGGGAAAGCGCTGTCAGAGCCGCGGAGCCGATGGCAAAACCCTTGCCGATGGCTGCGGTAGTATTTCCAACGGAATCCAGGGAATCCGTGATCTCACGAACGCTCTCATCCAGTCCGGACATCTCGGCAATGCCGCCCGCATTGTCCGCGATCGGGCCGTAGGCATCAACGGCAACCGTGCTGCCCGTCGTCGCAAGCATGCCGACCGCAGCAAGGGCGATACCGTACACGCCGCTGAACTGATAAGCCACGAAGATACCGGCAGCGATCAGGATGATCGGCCATGTGCAGGAGTTCATACCGACCGCAAGGCCGCTGATGATGTTTGTCGCAGAACCGGTCTCGGACTGCTCCGCAATCTTCTGCACCGGTTTATGTTTATCAGAGGTATAATACTCGGTAATCCGCCCGATCAGGATACCGACCAGCAGACCGGCAATGATCGCGCCGCACGGCTTGTAGGAGCCGAGCATCGGCTTGCTCAGCACGATAGCCAGAACAATGGTGATGATATCCGCCACATTGCTTCCGGTATTCAACGCCTTCTGCGGGTCTCCGCCGTCCTTTCCGCGGACGAAGAAAATACCGATGATGGAAGCGATGATACCCACGGCCGCCAGTACCAGCGGATACAGCGCCCCGCCAAGCTGCCCGAAGGAGCCGGAGATGCCGGATGCGATCAGTCCCAGCGTGATCGCCGAGATAATGGAACCTACATAAGACTCAAACAGATCCGCGCCCATACCGGCGACATCGCCAACGTTGTCACCCACGTTATCCGCGATAACGGCCGGGTTGCGCGGGTCATCCTCCGGGATACCGGCCTCAACCTTACCGACAAGGTCCGCGCCGACATCCGCAGCCTTCGTGTAGATACCGCCGCCCACACGGGCAAACAGTGCAACCGAGGATGCACCGAGAGAAAATCCGAATAAAATAGAGGAATTGCCGGTGATCAGATAAATCGCGCTCACACCGAGAAGTCCGAGTCCGACCACGCAAAGCCCCATCACGGCTCCGCCGCGGAACGCGACCGGAAGCGCCGCAGACATTCCCTTCTCCTTAGCGGCGTTCGCGGTCCGGACGTTGGCGCGCGTCGCGACGCTCATACCGAAATATCCGGCCAGAATTGAAAAGACCGCGCCGATCACAAAGCAGACCGCCGTCGGCCAACTGATGGCAAATCCCACCACAACAAAGACCACAACGATAAAAATAATCAGAATCTTGTACTCTGAAAACAGGAACGCCTGCGCGCCCTCATGGATCGCCGCGGAAATCTCCTTCATCCGATCCGTGCCCTCCGGCTGCTTTCTCACATTCGCAGCCAGCCCCGCAGCGACAAGCAGCGCAATGACGGCAATGACCGGAATAACTACAGTCCAGGTTACCATTTCAACTACCTCCCATATACATAAAATCTGAAATTATAGTAGCATATGCACAACAGGAAAGTCAACACTCGTTAATTACTTATCAAGGATTCGCAGAATGTTCCCATTTTTCTTCCGTTTTGTCTAAAAAAATATCCGACTTTCCGGAGTAAAAAATCGTCAAAGTGACCACTCGGATCCTAACGTTTTACCCCCTTCGTGTCACGTCCCCCGATGCGGAGACGGTTCAGGGCGATCTCCTTCCCGTTCACCGTGACGACCGGGCTCTCCTCTCCGTTCAGCACCCATCCGGATGCAAGCGAATCCCCCTCGCCGAGCTTCATTCCGCGGACGCCGAGGGCGCCCTTTTTCTTCTCCGGAATATCCGATGCCGCAATCCGGAGAAAATAATTTTTCCGGGACTGCATGACAAACGTGTCCTCCTCCGCGGCAACGCCCGCATACAGAAGCCGGTCGTCCTCCGACAGCTTCGTCGCCGCCGTTGTCCGCTTCGCCACGTCAAACTCCGCACCGTCCACACGCTTTATCATCGCTGCCGCAGTGGCAAAGATGACCTTTCGGTCATGCACAGCAGACAGCGGCAGAATCGAGACAATACTCTCGTTTTCACTGGAATAATTGCAGATATTGTCCACCGGGATGCCGCGATCCCGGAATTTCCCATATGGGACATCCTCCATCTTTACCAGATGCATCTGCCCGATATCCGTGAAAAGGCAGAGCCGGTCGTCACTCATGCAGGAAAAGACCTGCCGGTTTTCCGCATCCGCAGCCTCCTTGTTTCGCTCGTAGGTGGGCAGGTCAACGGATTTGACATAGCCGAATCGATCCACCAGGAGGACAACGGGAAACGCATCCGGTTTTTTCTCCTCGTACACCGCAGCCTTACCATTTTCGATAACGGTCCGGCGCGGCGCGGCAAACTCCTGTTTCAGCTCCTTCATCTCCTGCATCAGTACCTTCGCCATGGCGGCGCGGCTGCCGAGCACCTTCTCATAGAAAGCAATATTTTTCAGTGTCTCATCGTGCTCCTTAATCAGCGCCTCGATCTCCAGACCGATCAGCTTGTACAGACGCATATCCAGAATCGCCTGTGCCTGGCGCTCCGTGAAATGCAGCATGGAAGCCGTCTTCTGTGAGAGCTTTGACCGGAATTTGATGCCTTCCGTGTTGCCCTCCACCAGACACGCCTTTGCCTGCTTGATGTTTTTGCTCCCGCGGAGAATCTCGATGATCAGGTCGATGACGTCGCAAGCGCGGATCAGGCCCTCCTGAATCTCCTGCTTCTCGCGCTCCTTGTTCAGGAGTGTCGTGTATTTCCGCGTCGCAAGCTCATACTGGAACTGGACATTGTGACGGATGATGCTGACGATTCCCATCGTTTCCGGCCGCCCGCCCGCGACAGCCAGCATATTGACGCCGAAGGTATCCTCCAGCCGTGTCTTTTTATACAGCAGATTACAGATATTTTCCGCATCCGCGCCCTTTTTCAGCTCAATGACAATGCGGATTCCCTCCTTGGAGGACTGGTTCGAGATATCCGTGATATCCGTCGTCTTTTTCGTCTCCACCAGACTGTAGACATCGTTTAAAAATTTGCCGATGTTCGCGCCGATCATGGTGTAGGGAATCTCGGAAATCACAATGCGCTCCCTGCCGCCCTTCACCTTCTCGATCTCCACCTTGCCGCGCATGCGAATCTTGCCCATTCCGGTCTCGTAAACCTCACGCAGCTCGTCCTTGTTGATGACAATGCCCCCGGTCGGGAAATCCGGTCCGGGGATGATTTCAAGCATCTCCTCCGTCGTGATATCCGGATTCTTCATATAGGCGATCACCCCGTCGATCACCTCGCCGAGATTGTGCGGCGGTATGCTCGTCGCCATGCCGACCGCGATGCCTTCCGCGCCGTTGACCAGAATATTCGGAATTTTTACCGGAAGGACAGACGGTTCTTTCTCCGTCGCATCAAAATTCGGGATAAAATCGACCACGTTCTTATCCAGATCGGCAAGATATGCCTCCTGCGTGATTTTCTGCAGGCGCGCCTCCGTGTACCGCATGGCCGCCGCTCCGTCTCCCTCAATGGAGCCGAAGTTGCCGTGCCCGTCCACCAACGGCATCCCGCACTTAAAATCCTGTGCCATCACGACCAGCGCGCCGTAGATGGAGCTGTCCCCGTGGGGATGATATTTACCCATCGTATCACCCACGATACGGGCGCTCTTGCGGTACGGGCGGTCGTATCGGATTCCCAGTTCATACATATCATACAGTGTCCGGCGCTGCACCGGCTTTAGCCCGTCCCGGACATCCGGCAGTGCGCGCGCCACGATCACGCTCATCGCGTAATCGATATAGGATTTCTGCATAATCTCAGAATATTCCGTTTGAAGAATCTGTTCCCCTGTGTAGCTCATCTTATATTTCCCCTCATCCGTCAGACATCTAACTCTGCTTCATTGGCATGTTCGTAAATAAACGCTCTCCGCGGCGGCACATCCGTGCCCATGAGCATCTCCGTGACATCGGAGGCCATGCGCCCGTCGTCAATGCTGACCCGCTTTAAAATGCGGCGGGCCGGATCCAGCGTCGTCTCCCAGAGCTGCTCCGCATCCATCTCTCCAAGGCCCTTGTACCGCTGGAGGGTAAAGCTGCCCTTGTGGCTGCGCCGGTAACGCTCCAGCGCCGCATCGTCATAGAGGTATTCCTCCTCCCCTTTGGAGGGGATCACCTTGTACAGCGGCGGCATGGCAATGTAGACATGTCCCTCAAAAATCAATTCCGGCATGAACCGGTAAAACAGTGTCAGAAGAAGCGTCGCGATATGCGCGCCGTCCACGTCGGCATCCGCCATGATCACGATCTTGTCATAGCGCAACTTAGTAATATCAAAATCATTGCCGTATCCTTCCGAAAATCCGCAGCCGAACGCGTTGATCATCGTCTTGATCTCCGCATTTGCCAGAACCTTGTCAATGCTGGCCTTCTCCACATTTAAGATCTTACCGCGGATGGGAAGAATCGCCTGAAAATTCCGGTCTCTCGCTGTCTTCGCGGAACCGCCGGCGGAGTCTCCCTCGACGATAAAAATCTCGCATCGGGAGGCGTCGCGGCTCTCGCAGTTTGCCAGCTTCCCGTTCGAGTCAAAGGAAAACTTCTGCTTCGTCAGGAGATTCGTCTTTGCCCGCTCCTCCGTTTTTCGTATCTTCGCCGCTTTTTCGGCACAGGACAGGACCGTTTTCAGTGTGTCCAGATTTTTATCAAAATAAAGCTGAATCTCATCGCTGACAACCTTTGCGGTCACCTTCGCGGCGTCCGCGTTGTCCAGTTTCGTCTTCGTCTGTCCCTCGAAGCGGGGCGCGGGATGCTTGATGGAGATCACCGCTGTCATGCCGTTTCTCACATCCGCGCCGGTGAAATTCGCATCCTTCTCTTTTAAGACGCCGATCTGACGCGCATACTGATTCATCACGGTGGTCAGCGCCGTCTTAAACCCCGTGATATGAGTGCCGCCCTCTGCGTTGTAGATATTGTTGCAGAAGCCGAGAATATTCTCATGGAACTCTCCCGTGTACTGAAACGCCGCCTCTACCGTGATCCCGTCGCTCTCACCATGGAAAAAAATCGGCTCATGGAGCGTCTCCGCCTTTTTGTTCAGGTCACGGACAAAGCCGGTGATGCCCTCCTCCTCGTGGAATTCAATATGCTCCGCCTCCTCGGCGCGCAGGTCATCGAAAATGATCGTCAGCCCCGGATTTAAGTAGGCCGTCTCGTGAAGGCGGCTCTTGATCTCATCCGCTTTGAAGCGTGTTTTTTCAAAAATCGTCGGATCGGGAAGAAAATTGATCTTTGTGCCGGTCTGCTTTGTCTTCCCCAGAGTCGGGAGCAGGCCGTTCACCAGCTTTTCCGTGGGAATACCGCGTTCGTAGCGGTCATGATGGATCGCGCCGTCCCGGCTGATCTCGACATCCAGATAGGTGGACAGAGCGTTTACCACCGAGGAACCCACGCCGTGAAGTCCGCCGCTGGTCTTGTATACCGAATCGTCGAACTTTCCGCCCGCATGGAGCGTGGAAAAAACCAGTCGCGCCGCCGGCATACCCTTCTCGTGCATCCCCACCGGGATCCCACGGCCATTGTCCTCCACGGTGCAGGAGCCGTTCGCCTCCAGCACCACACGGATCCGGTCACAGGCACCCGCAAGGTGCTCGTCCACCGCGTTATCCAGAATCTCATATACCAAATGATTTAAGCCCTTCTGCGAGACGCTGCCGATGTACATGCCGGGGCGCTTTCGCACCGCTTCCAGTCCCTCCAGTACGGAAATACTCGTCTCATCATAAGCTGCTT
>JAJPYF010000071.1 GCA_021205085.1 Clostridiales bacterium
TTATAAAGAGAATCTTATCAATTCTTAAAGAAAAATAAATCTGTTTTTTCCCTTGCAAAATTCAGTAAAGTAGTATATGATACGGTTACTAGCACTCAAACGAATAGATTGCTAACAATCAGGAGGACAGATATGATCGTTTTACCTACTTATGATATGTTGCTTTTGCCGGGGGTAAACTTCTACTTTAAACGGGATGTGATCGCCTCCATGGCTGAACGGGATTTTTCTGAGGGCGAGGAAGTGCTGTTTCTGATTCAGAAGGATAACAAGCAGAAATCGGAACTGTCGCCGGAGGATTTTTATGAGAAGGGACTGATCGGGAAGGTTCAGAACACAGACGATGAGGGCAATGTCAGCATCCGAGTGGTGAACCGGGTCGAGCTCACCGATATTTCGATGGAGGATGGGAGAATCATGGCTTCCGCCGCGGTTTCCCCGCAGGTGGAGGATCTGGACGAGGAGTACCGCAAACAGATTTACAGGGAGACCCGCGGGAAGCTGCTGCAGATGGTCCAGTCGTTCCAGTGGGGCGTTGTGGCGCGGTCGTTTATCCAGCACTGGCATTCTCTCCCGGAGATCATCTGTGCGATTTCCGGATATATGAACCTTTCACCGGAGGATAAGTATGCCTTTGTCGATATAGATTCCCAGCGGGAGCAGGCCGAGATGATCCGGAATACAGTTCTCGAGTTTATTGAGCTGGTCAAGGTCAGCGGCGAGGCGGCGAACGCACAGCAGGAGACCCATGAGAAGGCGTATCGGGAGGCGGCGCTGAAAAAGCAGATTTCTTTTTTACAGAAGGAGCTGGACGAGATGCATCCGGAGAATATCTCCGATGTGCGGAAGTTTGAGAAGAAGATAGAGGAATCCGGGATGAATCCGGAGGCGCGCGCTGAGGCGGAGAAGGTCTTAAACCGCATGAAACAGGAGGGGAAGGACAGCCACGAGTATGGGATGCTTTATGACTACCTTGATTTTGTCACCTCTCTGAAGTGGAAGAAGGCCGAGCCGCAGGCGATTGATCTGACGGAGGCTGAGGCAGTCTTAAATGAGGATCATTACGGACTGGAGAAGGTGAAGGAGCGCATCATCCAGCAGATTGCGGTCATGGCGCTGAAGAACAAACAGTCCGGGTCGATTCTGCTGTTTGTGGGCGCGCCCGGCACGGGCAAAACCAGTATCGGCCAGAGCATTGCCCGGTCTCTGCACCGGGAGTATGTCCGCATCAGTCTGGGCGGCATCCGGGATGAGGCGGAGATTCGCGGCCACCGCAGGACCTATATCGGCGCGATGCCGGGACGTATCATGGAGGGCGTGAAGCGCAGCGGCGCGTCCAATCCGGTCATTGTTCTGGACGAGGTGGATAAGCTGGCGCGGGAATACAACGGCGATCCGGCGAGCGCGCTTCTGGAGGTTCTGGATCCGGAGCAGAATTTCAGCTTTACGGATCACTACATGAACGTACCCTATGACCTCTCCGATGTGCTCTTTGTCTGCACGGCAAACGCCATGGACACGATTCCGGAGCCGCTGTTAAACCGGATGGAGGTCATTCAGTTCCCCGGCTATACGGAGACAGAGAAGTTTCACATCGCCAGAAAGCACCTGCTTCCGAAGGCGATGGAGAGTATGGGAATCAAAAAGTCTTCCCTGAAGGTGACAGATGAGGCGATACACAGGATTATCGCAGAGTACACGGCAGAGTCCGGTGTCCGCGGCCTGAAAAAACAACTGGATGTTCTCTGCCGGCATGCGGCGGTCATGCTCTACCGCGGGGATCGAAAGAGCATCACGGTGGGCATAAAGAAGGTTCCCGAATTTCTTGACGGACACGGCATCCGCCATGACCGGCGCATGAAGAAGGCGCAGCCGGGCGTTGTGACCGGTCTGGCATGGACACGGGCGGGCGGTGAGATCCTTTTCATTGAGTCCTCGGTCACGGAGGGAAGCGGCAAGATCAATGTGACCGGACAGCTGGGCGATGTGATGAAGGAGTCGGTTCAGATCGCGCTGACGCTGGTGCGTTCCATGTTCCCGCGGGAGACGAAGCGGTGGGAGAAGCAGAATCTGCATGTGCATGTTCCGGCGGGAGCGGTTCCGAAGGACGGACCCTCCGCGGGCGTTACCATCACGACAGCCCTTGTTTCCCTGGCGTTGAAAAAGTCTGTGCCGACGGATGTGGCTATGACCGGAGAGATTTCTCTCCGCGGCGGTGTGATGCCGATCGGCGGCCTTCCGGAAAAGCTGATGGCGGCGCAGCGCGCAGGCATCAAGAGAGTTTTTATCCCGTATGAAAATACGGATGACCTTGAGGATGTGGCGGAGGAGGTCAAAAACGAGCTGGAGATCATTCCCGTGAAGCGGGTGGAGGAAGTGCTGAAGGCGACCGGACTCGTTGAGTAATGAGATTGTCAAAGCAGGAAGCGGCAGGAGTTTTCATACTCTTGCCGCTCTTTTTCTTTCAGCCGGATATTCTGCGCAGATACCATTTCTCAATCAGGACGATCGCCTGATACAGCGCCATGGCGATGAGGCAGAGGATCACAATCCCCAGAATGACCCAATCCAGCTTGAACACCTGACTGCCGTAGATGATCATATAGCCGAGTCCGGCGCGGGAGGAGATGAATTCTCCGATGACGACACCGACCAGACAGAGTCCCACATTCACTTTCATGATGGAAAGGAGATTGGGAAGGTTGGCCGGAAGGATAACCTTTGTGAGGACATTTTTACGATTCCCGCCCAGCGTCTCGATGAGACGGATGCGGTCCGGATCCACGGACAGGAACCCCTGATAGAGGTTCAGGATGGATCCGAATATGGCTACGGACATCCCTGTGACGATAATGGTCCGGTAATTCGCGCCGAGCCAGACGATGAGCAGCGGCGCGAGCGCGGATTTCGGCAGGCTGTTCAGGATTACCAGATAGGGCTCAAAGGTTTCCGAGACGGATTTGTCGGACCACAGCAGGATGACAGCCAGAACCGTGATGCCCGATACCAGAAGGAAGCTCACAATAGTTTCCAGAAGGGTGACGCGGATGTGCTGCCCGATCACGCCGCTTTTTGCCAGATCGATCAGACAGAAAAACAGGCGGGAAGGGCTGCTGAAAATAAAGTCGTCGATCCAGCCGAAGTGTGCCGCTGTCTCCCAGAGCAGGAGAAAGGCAGCAATGACAAGGATCCGGAAAAAGAGAACCCGTCTCCGGTGGCGCTTCTGTCTCCGGAAAAACTGTTCCTGCGTACTTGGAAAATCGCTCATGAGACACTTCCTCCGGAATCGTCCGTGTGATTCATTTTGTCCCAGATTTTATTGAAATGCTCCCGAAAAGCCGGGTGATTGCGCCGCTCCATCGGCGTGAGTTCTTCCGGGAGGCGGATGGGGACGATCGACCGGATCCTGCCCGGGCGGCTGCTTAAAATCACAACCCGGTCCGCAAGGCTGACGGCCTCGGAGAGGTCGTGTGTCACCAGAATAGCAGTCTTTTTCTGTTTGCGGATGATGTCTCCGATATCGTTTCCGACGGTGAGCCTTGTCTGATAATCCAGGGTGGAAAACGGCTCATCCAGAAGCAGGAGCTTCGGCTTTAAGACGAGTGTCCGCACAAGGGCTGCCCGCTGGCGCATGCCGCCGGAGAGCTGACTGGGACGGGCATTCACAAATTCCTCAAGGCCGTATTGCCGCAGCAGGTCTTTCACATAAGCGATGGATGCGGCGTTTACCTCTCCTCGAATCTCCAGACCGAGGAGGACATTTTTCAGGATGCTCCGCCATTCCAGAAGGTAGTCCTGCTGCAGCATGTAGCCAATGCAGAGGCGGCTTGCCGCAGTCAGCGGCTCCCCGTTTAAGAGGATGCTTCCGGACTCCGGCAGAAGCATGCCGGACAGCAGGTTTAAGAGCGTGGACTTCCCGCAGCCGGAGGGACCGACGATCGCGAAGAATTCTCCCTGTTTTACATCAAAGCTGATATCCGATAAAGCAGGGGTTTCGCCCTGCATGGTGTGGTAGGCAAAATTCACATGACGGACTGAAAATACAGTATTCATGATCCTGTCTCCTTTATGGTAGTATATTTTATAATATGAAGAAATTGCCGATGTGACTGCGCGGTCGGGGGAATGCAGAGAAAAACATGAAAACGGGATGTGATAAAATCCTTGTGTCCGCACATGGAAAAATGTATAATAAACTGAACATGCAAAAAGCCGGATGCGGGAGATACCGCTCCCAGGCAGAGGAGACAGAGCAAAGAGGTATGAAGCGCAATTATCAGAAGGATCTGGATCGCACAATTGCAGAGCTCGAAGGGCAGGGGAAGGTCCCGACCCTTCTCCTTCACAGCTGCTGCGCACCCTGCAGCAGTTATGTGCTGGAGTACCTGTCCCGGTATTTTTCCGTCACCGTGTTTTATTACAATCCGAACATCACGGATGAGGCGGAGTATCGGCACAGGGTGTCGGAGCAGCGGCGGCTGATCGCGGAGCTTCCCGCGAAGCATCCGGTCTCGTTTGCGGAGGGGCGTTATGAGCCGGAGCGGTTCTTTGAGGCCGTCCGCGGATTGGAACAGATTCCGGAGGGCGGCGCGCGGTGCCGGAAATGCTTTGAGTTGCGTCTGTCCGAGACGGCGAAGCTTGCCGCGGCGCGCGGCGCGGATTATTTTACCACGACGCTCACCATCAGCCCGCTGAAGAATGCAGAGGTTTTAAACGAGATCGGGGAGCAGGTGGCGGCAGAGTGCGGCGGTGCGGCGTTCCTTCCGTCCGATTTTAAAAAACGGGACGGATACAAGCGGTCCATTGAGCTGTCGGCGCAGTATGGGCTCTACCGACAGGATTATTGCGGCTGTGTTTTCTCAAAGCGGGAGAGTGAAGCGCGGAGAAATCTGCAGACATGACAGGATAGAAAGGAAAGCGAAACAGTGTGATGTTCACACTGGGAAAGGATATTATATTATGGCACAGTTATGGGGAGGAAGATTCACAAAGGAGACGGATCAGCTGGTCTACAATTTCAATGCCTCTATCTCTTTTGATCAGAAGTTTTTCAGGCAGGATATTGAGGGCAGCATCGCCCATGTCTGCATGCTCGGCAAGCAGGGCATCCTGACGAAGGAGGAGATGCAGGCGATCGTAAAGGAGCTGGACGCGATCCGCGCGGATGTGGAGGAGGGGCGGCTGGCCATTACGGAGGAGTACGAGGATATTCACAGTTTTGTGGAGGCGAACCTCATTGACCGCCTCGGCGACACCGGCAAGAAGCTTCACACCGGCCGCAGCCGGAATGACCAGGTGGCGCTTGACATGCGCCTGTATACCCGGCTGGAGCTGCTCTACACGGATGAGCTGCTTCGGGAGCTGCTGCGGGCGCTGTTGAAGCTGATGGAGGAGAATACGGAGACCATTATGCCGGGCTTTACCCACATGCAGAAGGCGCAGCCGGTGACGCTGGCGCATCATGTGGGGGCTTACTTTGAGATGTTTAAGCGGGATCGCGGGCGGCTGCACGACATCTATGCGCGGATGAACTACTGCCCGCTCGGGGCGGGGGCGCTGGCCGGAACCACCTATCCGCTGGACCGGGAGTATACGGCAACGCTCATGGGCTTTGACGGGCCGACGTTAAACAGCATGGATTCCGTCTCAGACCGGGATTATGTGATCGAGTTCCTCTCCGCACTCTCCACGATTATGATGCACCTGAGCCGTTTCTGCGAGGAGATCATCATCTGGAATTCCAACGAATACCAGTTTGTGGAGATCGACGATGCCTACAGCACGGGCAGCAGCATCATGCCGCAGAAGAAAAATCCGGACATCGCGGAGCTGGTTCGCGGGAAGACAGGGCGGGTCTACGGTGCGCTGGTCTCCATTCTGACGACGATGAAGGGAATCCCGCTGGCTTACAACAAGGACATGCAGGAGGACAAGGAGCTGACCTTTGATGCGATTGACACGGTGAAGGGTTGTCTGGCGCTGTTCACCGGCATGATCTCCACGATGAAATTTAATAAAGAGCGCATGAGCGACAGCGCCCGCCACGGCTTCACGAACGCGACAGACGCAGCGGATTACCTCGTGAACCACGGGGTGCCGTTCCGCGATGCCCACGGCATTGTGGGACAGATCGTCCTGTACTGTATCGATAAGGGCATCGCCATCGACGATATGTCCATGGAGGAGCTGAAGGCGATCTGCCCGGTCTTTGAGGAGGATATTTACGAGGCGATTTCCATGGATACCTGCGTCAATAAGCGCCTGACTATCGGTGCCCCGGCGAAGACAGCCATGGAGAAGGTTATCGCAGCGGAGCGGGAGTATCTCGCGGATGACTGGTTGGACAGCGATAAGTGGACGGAGAAATACGGGAAGTGAAAAAAGGCTTGCAATTTCGCGTTCCATGCAGTAATATAGCCAACAGAGCGACAAGTGTCCGCGCATCGCGGACATGACCGCGAAATGTATATACGGGGAAAGATCAGGATGTGGAGGGCATCTGCAGGTCAGAATTCGGAGGATGAGAGAATGAGTGAAAAATTGAAAGTCGGAATTTTGGGCGGAACCGGAATGGTCGGCCAGCGGTTTATTTCTCTGCTGGAGAATCACCCGTGGTTTGAGGTGACAACGATTGCGGCCAGTTCGCGGTCTGCCGGAAAGCGCTACGAAGACGCCATCGGCGGCCGGTGGAAGATGGATACCCCCATGCCGGAAGCAGTGAAGGATATCATTGTCATGAATGTCAACGAGGTGGAAGCGGTGGCTTCCGAGGTAGACTTTGTCTTCAGCGCAGTGGACATGTCGAAGGAAGAGATCAAGGCGATCGAGGAGGCATACGCCAAAACGGAGACGCCGGTGGTCTCCAACAACAGTGCACACCGCTGGACACCGGATGTTCCCATGGTGGTTCCGGAGATCAATCCGCAGCACATGGAAGTCATCAAATACCAGAAAAAACGTCTCGGAACGACCCGGGGGTTTATCGCCGTAAAGCCGAACTGTTCCATCCAGTCCTACGCTCCGGTGCTTACCGCATGGCGCGAGTTTGAGCCTTACGAGGTGGTTGCGACCACCTATCAGGCGATCTCCGGCGCGGGCAAGACCTTCAAAGATTGGCCGGAGATGGTGGGCAATATTATTCCCTATATCGGCGGTGAGGAGGAGAAATCCGAGAAAGAGCCCCTTCGTATCTGGGGTGAGATCGATGAGGAGGCGGGCGTGATCGTCCCGGCTACATCCCCGGTGATCACTTGCCAGTGCATCCGTGTGCCGGTGCTGAACGGCCACACCGCGGCGGTATTTGTGAAATTCCGCAAAAATCCGACAAAAGAGCAGCTTTTGGAGAAGCTGGCTTCCTTCTCCGGCGTTCCGCAGGAGCTTGGCCTTCCGAGTGCGCCGAAGCAGTTCATCCGCTACATGGAGGAGGACAATCGTCCGCAGGTGCAGCTGGATGTCGACTATGAAAACGGCATGGGCGTGTCCGTGGGACGACTTCGCGAGGACACCGTCTACGATTGGAAGTTTGTCGGACTTTCCCACAACACCGTGCGCGGCGCGGCGGGCGGAGCCGTTCTCTGTGCGGAGCTTTTAAAGGCGCAGGGGTACATCACCAAAAAGTAAGCGCAGGGGAGTTATCATGATTTTTAACCAACAGATCTGCAATGTCGAGCCGTCGAAGTCTGTGACGCTGCTAGCGAGGACAAAGGAGCTGCAGAAGACCGACAAAGAGATCATTAATCTGACCGGCGGGGAGCCGGATTTCCCGACCCCCGCGCCGATCTGTGATGAGGTGACGCGCCAGCTCGCGGCAGGCAACACACACTATACCGACAGCCGCGGGAACGAGGATCTTCGCATCCGCATTGCCGTCAAACTGAACGAAGAGAACGATGCGCCGTACACGAAGGATCAGATTCTGGTCACGCCGGGCGCGAAGCTGGCGGTCTATCTGGCGATCCGTGCACTCATCAATCCGGGCGACGAGGCGATCTGGCTGACGCCTGGGTGGGTGTCCTACCCGTCCATCGTGGAGGTCAGCGGCGGCGTGCCGGTGGCGGTACATTTAAAGTATGAGGAGGATTACCGCATCACGGCGGAGGCGCTGGAGGCGGCAGCCTCGGAGCGGACAAAGCTTCTGATTCTGAATTATCCGAACAATCCGACCGGACGGATCCTGACAGACAGCGATATTGAGGCGGTCAGCGCATTCCTGCGGAACCATCCCGATGTCTGTGTTCTCTCGGATGAGATCTATGAAAAGATTATCTACGACGGCAGACAGACGGTCAGCATGGCATCGTTCCCGGAGTTTTTCGACCGGGTCATTGTGGTGAACGGGTTCTCCAAGTGCAGTGCGATGACGGGCTGGCGGGTCGGCTATCTTGCCTGCAACCCGCAGCTGTACCCGGTGATCTTAAAGCTGTTCCAGCACGCGATGAGCTGCACCAGCGGGTTTTTGCAAAAGGGCGCGCTGGTGGCGCTGGATTGTAAGGAGGATACGGAGCGGATGCGGCAGGCTTATGAGCGCCGTCGTGATCTGCTGGTGAATGGGATGAGGACGATCCCCGGTGTGGATTTTGTCTGTCCTCAGGGGGCGTTTTATGCGTGGGCCCGCTTTGACACCGATCTGACCAGCGGGGAACTCTGCGACGACCTCCTTGAACGCGCAAAGATCGCGGGCGTACCCGGCGAGGCTTACGGGGAGGAGGACGCCGTCTGCGTGCGCTTTTCCTTTGCGGCTGCCGACCGTGACCTGCAGCGGATGCTGGAGAATCTGAGAAAATATATGGAGAGCCTTATTTCCTGATTATTCAGCGCCACGCTCGAACATCCCGTGCATTTTCTCGCTGTCGCGTTCTCGCCAGATAAATTTGCACAAAACAGCTTACGAATGCAAGCATACGACACTGTTTTCTGCAAATTTGCATGGCTCTGAATAATCACAAGTTTTCACAATTTGAACATATCTTTCTGCGAAAATATAGGGAAGTTTCGAACGGACATATAAAACGGAGGATGTGCCATGGAGAAATTAAAGATACTGGTTGTGGATGACGAGAGCAGGATGCGCAAGCTGGTGCGGGACTTCCTTGTCAAGAAAGATTTTGATGTGATGGAGGCGAGCAACGGCGAGGAGGCGCTCGATATTTTTTATGAGGAGAAAAACATCTCGCTGATCATTCTGGATGTGATGATGCCGAAGATGAACGGGTGGGAAGTCTGCCGTGAGATTCGGGAGACCTCGAAAATCCCCATCATCATGCTGACGGCCAAGGGCGATGAGAGTGATGAACTGATGGGATTTGACCTGGGCGTGGACGAGTATATCTCCAAACCGTTTTCACCCAAGATTCTGGTGGCGCGCGTGGAGGCAATTCTTCGCCGAACCGGACAGTATACGGCGGACGGTCTTCTGGCGGCGGGCGGTATCTGTCTGGACAAGTCGGCCCATACCGTCACCATCGACGGCAACACCGAGGTGGAGATGAGCTATAAAGAGTTCGAACTCCTGAGCTATTTCATGGAGAACGAGGGCATCGCCCTTTCGCGCGAGAAAATCCTGAATCATGTCTGGAATTACGACTATTTCGGGGACGCGCGCACGATCGATACGCATGTGAAAAAGCTGCGCAGCAAGCTTGGGGACAAGGGAG
>JAJPYF010000153.1 GCA_021205085.1 Clostridiales bacterium
AATTCGACATAATATAACAGCATTTCCGATATATCATTTCTAAAATAACAAAATTACCGACAATCGTCAACAAGAAATCGTCATTCTTTTTTTGTAATTCGACATATATTTTCAGATAATTGTGTTCTAAAATAATAAGCAACTGATGATTCTGTATATCACAATCATCATGTGAAAAATCTAAAAGAAAGAGGAGAAGAAAATGAAGAAGAAAATCGTAGCTGTATTGATTTGCGGAGCCCTGATGGCATCGCTAGCAGCATGCGGAAGCACAGATTCCGCAAGCACCGACACGGATTCTGCAACGGAAACCGCAACAACCGAGACCAGCGCAGAAGCCGAGGAGACAGAATCTGAGACAACAGAGGCAGCCGACGGGGAGGTTTACAATCTGCGTCTGGGTAGTTTTCCCGGAGACAACTTTACATTTATGGAAGAGTATGCCGCAAATGTGGAAGAAGCATCGGACGGGCGCGTGCAGATTGAGGTCATCAACTTTACCACAACCGGTTCCACAGCCGACGCAGTTGCCATGACAAAAGCCGGCTCCTATGACATGATGATTATATCCGGATCAGAATATGTGGGATATGAACCCTGCTCCGCTGTCGTTGCCGTACCGCTGGTCGTCGACAACATCGAGAATGCTTATGCCTTAGAAACCGCCATGCTGGAAGAGGGATATTTCTCGGACTGGGACGGTGAAGTCCTTGCCGTAATGCTGACGGATATGCAGTATATCGCTCTTGCAGACGACGAAATCACCAGCGCCGCTGACTTCAACGGGCTGATCGGGCGCTGTCAGAATGCAAATGGTGTACAGGTTCTTCAGGAACTCGGATGTTCCATCACCACCATTGCTACCACTGATGTATATATGTCGTTGGAAACCGGCGTGATTGACTTCGCGGTCTCCAGTCCGACCAATATGGTTTCCAACGCATATGACGAAGTCGTAAAATATATTATAGACCAACCGCTGTATTGCGATTGCAATTGTCTGGTCATGAACAGCGATTCCTACGCCTCGCTCCCGGCTGACATCCAGCAGATTCTTCAGGACTGCGCGGATCAGCTCTCTGCGGACTATCAGGCGTGGAATGTCGCCGCAGAAACAGATTGTATCCAGAGCATGAAAGACGCCGGTATTGAATTCATTTCCTGCCCGGATGATGTGTACGAAATTATTGAAGGTGAAACCGATTCCTGCATGGAAAGCTTCCTTGACACTCTGGCACAGGCCGGTGTTGACACAGATGCTTTTAAGACATTTGTTGACGATACGCTTGCAGAAATCAAAGGCGAGTAACTCATGTAAATCGTTATCACGCAATCCGGCCGCCGATCAGGCGGCCGGACTATTTGAAAGGAGGTATTCCTGTTGAAAAAACTCAATTGCATCACAGAGAAATACCGAAAAATCAGCGATGCATACGGCATTATCGGTGCCGTTGGTCTTTTCCTGATGGTTGCACTGACATTCATCGATGTATTTATGCGCTACTTCTTCAAAAACCCCATCACGGGTTCACAGGAGATGATGCAGTTTCTGATGATCATAACCATGTATGGAGCAATGGCAATCTCTGCCGGAAACGGAATGCTGCTGACGGTAGATGCGTTTACAAGGAAATTTAACCCTACCCTGCGCAAGTTTTTACGCATGATCTTTACTGTCATGTGTACCATCTGCGCGATCCTGATGTGTGAGAAAATGTTCGAGCAGTTTTGGTATTATGTCCAAAATCCGTTACAAAGAAGTTCCATTCTGAAATGGTCTTACGCACCGTTTTACTTCTTTGCAGGCGTTGGTCTGCTCCTGTTGTCCATCGAACTGGTTTTAGAAGTCCTGCTGTGTATCGCCGCGCTGTGCAATCACACGGAATCAGTATGTGAAAAGGAGGAATCTGCAGATGACTAATCTTACAATCGGCCTGATCTGTCTTGCAATCATGGTCGCCCTGATGTTTCTGGAGGTGCCGCTTGGTTTTGCCTTTGTCATCTCGGGGCTGATTGGACTTGTATGGATTCTCGGGCCCAATATGGCTTTCAACTACTTAAAAACCGTGCCGTACAGCACCGTCGCCTCTTATACCTATTGCGTCATGCCGCTATTTATGCTCATGAGCGACATATGTACGAAGGGAAAGCTAACCACCAGCGCCTACAATGCAGCCCGGCAATGGTTTGGCCGCCTGCCCGGCGGACTTGCCATAACAACCACTGTCGCCAGCGGTGTATTCGGCGCAATCTGCGGATCTATGACCGTAACATCCCTGATCATGCCGGAAATGGCGTGGCCGGAAATGAAAAAATATCATTATGCCCCGGAGCTTGGTCTGGGCTCCATAGCAGCTGCCTCGCCGCTCGCAATCCTGATTCCGCCCAGCACTCCGCTGATGGTATACGGCATTCTGACAGGCACATCCATCGGAGCCCTGTTTATGGCGGGCTGGATTCCCGGAGTCATGCTGCTGCTTATGCTCTCGCTTATGACGATTATTTTAGTAAAAATACATCCGGATTGGGCAGAAAAGCCCGACAAAACTCCTATGAAGGATAAAATCCATGCTCTGCTCGGCGCAATTCCCATCCTTATCCTGATCATCATCGTCATGGTCTGCATCTGGGGAGGAATCACCACAGTTACCGAGGCCGGAGGCATCGGCGCTGCCGGAGCAATCATCATCTGTATGGCACAGCGGAAACTGAATGTGAAAGGAGTGCTCTCGACCATCAAAAACACAACGCGAATGGCAGCCGGCATGTTCCTTCTGCTGGTTGGAGTCCAGATTTTTAATGCATGCATTACCCTTTCAGGACTTCCCTCAGTCATGGGAAACTGGGTCACCAACCTGCCCTTATCCGGAAGCGCAATCCTCTGGATCATACTGCTGATCTATCTGGTGCTTGGATGCTTTATTGATACCATGCCTGTGACCACCATCTGCATTCCGCTGTTTGCACCAATCGTCACAGCCCTCGGCTACAATCCCATTTGGTTCGGTATCCTGACCACCATGATATCAGCCATCGGAGCAGTCTCTCCGCCAGTCGGGATCTGCCTGTTCCTCGTTTCCTCAAAAGTTCCTGATGTGGGTCTGAATCGTGTTATTCGCGGTGCAATCCCGTATCTGGTCGTCATGCTGATCGCGTTGGTCATCCTGTTCTATTTCCCTCAGATCTGTCTGTGGCTGCCGAGCCTGATGCAATGATGACCTGCCCGAACAAGCAAAAAATATCTGTTAATGAAAGGAATCACACAGAATGACTCAAAAAGAACTAACCCGGCTGGTCAAAATGGCGGATGGTATTGAAATCCAGATGCTGATGGCAAAATTCACACAATATTTTGACCAGTTTAACGCAAAAAAAATTTATGAAAAACTTTTGGCATTTGACCATCCGGACATCAGCGTTGAATTTACGGAATGCGGTGTATTCGAAGGGCCTGAAAAAGTAAAAGCTTATTTTGAAGGAATCCAGAATTATCTGGATGACCCTTCTGACAAACGCGGCTGGATGGCCATGCAAAATCTGGCCAACCCACACATTGTCATAAGCAGGGATCGCACGCGGGCGATGGGAAGCTGGGATGTTCTCTCTCCCTGCTCCATGATGGCGGCCTCCTACCCTTCCAATGAGCGCAAACTGACTGCGTTTTGGTTTTGCGGAAGATACTGCAATGAATTTATCAATGTCAACGGACAGTGGAAGCTTCTGAAAATCCAATTACAGAGCTTTTTTAAATCTTCCATTGACCAGGGTTGGATCCGGCAGCCGGACTGTCTCCGTTTCTGGGGAAACACCGGGGTGAAACCCACCCGCGAATCCAAGCTGTGGTTTTACCATTCGGATGCTTTTTATTCCGGCGAAGGTTTGTATACTCTGGGTACGCAAATCCCGGATGAATGCCCTGGCGAAACCGATCAGGATGCTGTCTGCGTCGCAGATAATGAGACAATGGCACGAATCCAGCGAGCTGCTGACATTCAGGAAATTGAAATGCTTCAGTCGCGCTATATTACCCTTCTGGATGCCTTTTCCATGACCGGGATGATGGAAAAGATTTTTGATAAAGACAATCCAGAGGTGTCCTTTGAGATGGTTGAGGGCGGCGAATACAATGGTCCGAACACGTTGGCATTTATGAATCAATGCGATGCCTTTATGGCCAGTCCGGTATCAAAGCATGGTTGGTTCGGAGTGGTGGATCTCTGGACGCCAAATATTGTGATCAGCAGCGACGGCAAGCGTGCATGGGCTCAATTCAACGCCTTTGCGCCGCACGGAATGGATGTTTCCGTCTACCCCGGTGATGAGCGGAAAATGACCGCATACTGGTTTATCGGACGCTATAACAACGAGTATATCAAGGTAGACGGCACATGGAAAATCCTGAAAAACCGGGTGATTGCTTTCACACGGCCTCCCTACGATGAGGGATGGATCCAGCAGCCGGAGGCACGCCGGATTACGCATGATTATCACACATACCCTGACAGACCGTCCCGTGTCGTTACCTATCACCCTGACAATGTGTATTCCGGCGACGGCGCTCATACATGGGGACCGTTTTTACCGGATCAGGAAGAAGTCTAGGAGGAAACCGCAATGAAAGATCAATTAACATGGGTAGCAGATATTTATGAAATAAAAACACTGATGTCGCGCTACATAACCAATGTACACAAAATGGACTATATCTCAAGCTTTCATGATTTGATGGCCAACACACACCCGGATCTGTCCTTTGAATATATGGAAAGCGGAGCCTATCTGGGACCGGACCATGTACGTACTTACATGCAGGCGCTTCATGACTATATGCAAAGCCCGCAGGATAAACTTGGCTATATGGGACTGCATCACTGTATCACCCCGAACATTGTAATCAATGACAATGATGACCGGGCATATGGACACTGGGCAATCATGAGTCCATGGGCCATGCCTGCTACACCCTACCCCTGTGACCAGCGAAAACTGACAGCCATGTGGTTCGTGGGAAAATACGAAAATGAATTTATCAAACTGGACGATGAGTGGAAGATTTTAAAAATCCATCTGATTTCCTATGCACGTGCGCCATATGATCTGGGCTGGGTTCGTCAGGCAGATGCCATGCGCATTCCTCCCATGTATGGTATCACCCCGGATAAACCGCCGCGGTATTACACATATCACCCGGATTGCATGTACAGTTCCGCCAACATTTACAATTGGGGGCCTTACCTTCCGGAAGACACAAATTTTTAAACACAAAGGAGACTGATTATGAAATATACCGTATTAAGTCCATGGGGAGAAATCGACAATACGGACGTTGCGGCTCTCAGCCCCCGCCTGGACACACTTGCCGGAAAAACGATCGGCATGTTTGCAAAATTTAAACACCATGACCCGGTGATTTTACGGGAAGTCGCCCGTCAGCTCAAAGAGCGTTATCCCTCTGCAGAATTTATCCATCTGCAATACCCAAAGGATACCGCCGAAATTATGAATGACCCGGAATTTCAACCGGTCTTTGACGAATTTCTGAGTAAATGTGACGCCGTTATATCCGGATACGGAGACATGGGTTCCTGTGCCCTGTTCTGCTCTTACAACACTGCATTTGCGGAAAAAAAGGGCACGCCGTGTGTCATGCTGTCAGACAAGGATTTCGTCGGAACAACCATCCGCGGTGCAGCCTGCAGAGGGATTCCTCATCTGCGCTATGTATTGACAGATATTAAGGATTTATCCTTTATCCCAAATCTGGATGCAGAATTCATCAGCAGGGAAATCACCCCGCAGATCACCGCACATCTGGATGAAATCATAGAGGCGCTGACCTCGCCGCTGACAGAGACAGAAAAGAAGATCGAATATAAAGATAATACTCTGGCCTTTGCTGAGTTCAGCGGAACATTGGAAGAGATAAATGAGATATTCTATCACCATGGCTGGACCAACGGAAGCCCAATCGTACCTCCCACACGCGAAGCCGTAGATAATATGCTGAGAGGAACCGATCTCCCGGCTGACTATGTTGTCGCCAAATTGCCGCCGATGCTTAGCAAGGCAACGGTAGAGAAAATCGCGATCAATGCCGTCATGGCCGGCTGTCTGCCGACTTATCTGCCCGTTGTCATCGGAGCTGTAGAGGCTATGGCGGATCCGTGCATTCATCTGGAGGGTTACACCAGCAGCCGCGGCAGTTGGGGCCCCCTTGCCATCATAAACGGCCCCATACGGCAGGCTATCGGCATTGAGACAGGGGCCGGTGTCCTGAGTCAGTACACGAAAGCCAGCGCCACCATCGGACGGGCAATCGCATATATCATCATGAATCTCTCCGGCAATCGCCCCAAGCTGGAAGATCTGGCCGGAATCGGGCATGAAGGTCGTATGGGTATGTGCATTGGTGAGGATGAGGAAAACAGTCCATGGCCGGGAATCCATGTGCAGAAGGGATTGCATGCTGAAGATTCTGCGGTTACCATGTTCTGGCCGCAGGAACGCTATGGATTCTTCGAGCGAACTGCTGACACGATGCTTCCCCGCTTCTGTGTATGCAATGATCTGGGCTTCGATCCCGGCTGCTGCTATCTGGTGCCGGAGAGCCATGCCAAAACACTGGCCGAAGCCGGTTACAGTAAAGAAGACATCATGAATTATGTAGTAGAATATACTCGAAAGCCATCCAGCAAGATGATGGTAAACTGGATGCGCGGAAACCACCATGAGCGCGGTGTGGTTCTCCCCGTAAACGATGGCGCCCCTATGAGACAGTATTGGAATACGGATCACATGTTAATCTGCGTAGCAGGTGCCGGGTTCTGTTCCGCACTGGTCGGCGGCGGCGATCACGGCGGACCGGCGACTGTAAAACTTCGCCTTCCCAAAAACTGGGATGCCCTGGTGGCAGAGTATCCGCCGGATAAACCGGATTATGTCGCATACTAACAGGCACATAAATGTTCCCCCTTTAAATTCAAATTCCTATCAAAAATTCCGGGATGTCAATCGCACATCCCGGAATTTTCTTAATCTAAAATATCTTTCTCAGCTCTTCGCTCCAAATCACAGAAATGCGGATGGATTATTCTCAATCTTCCCTGCAGTCCTCCCCGGATGAGCTTTCTCAAACTGGGAAACTGGCGTGTGATCCTTAAAATACTCTTCTTTCCACGGTCCGAACACCCAGTCTGTATTCCCGTCCCAAGTGTCATATGGTTCCGGCACATAGGGGAACGGCTCCTGTTCGGTAACCGTATCATAAGGATGGAAAAACGTGATCGGCTCCGTCGTATATGGATTCACCTTCGGCGGACCGGTCATGACATCCTTCCATGTCTTTGTCCAATCCACCCCGGCCTCAGTCCTCGCCAGACGCCACCATTTGAGGTGCCAGATTTTCCACACGCCGTTTTCTTTAATAAACTCACCTGAGTAATGTCCAAAACTCCAGAATCCGTGAGGGACATAATCCGCATCCACCTGTGTCTCCTCCCCGACACTTACCCATGTCCCGCGGGCGGTCTGTCCATCTCCCGCCACTTCTATATATGGGGTGGCAATCGGATGAAGAAACATTGTCCCGATCGTCTTTTCTTTCATCACCGTTCCGAACAGGTAATTGACAGCCTCCGGGCCTTTCCACACACCCCAGTCCGAAACTTCCATACTGACATCCGGCTGTTCCATAGCAAACCACAACGGCTCCCGATACATCGTAAGCGCGGTATGATCCGCCTCATACCCGGCCATACAGTTCTGAATCTGCTGATACGCCTCAATACGGTCGATCTGCTTCTGCTGCGCCAACAGCAATTCCTCCATTTGTTTCAAATCCATGGCAATCTCCTTTCTCAATAATCCAGATAATGAGGAACAATATCACTGTATTTTTCTACCAGGCTATCCCAATTTTCGGGAAGGTCAATCTTTACGCAGGCCGGCCCGCCATGATCACCGCCACCGGTAACTGCAACACCCCACTGAGCGCCTGCCACCACGATAAACATATGGTCGTCATTCCAGAACCGCCGCGCGGAATAGCTCCCGTCCAGAGGCGTCTCAATATCCATACCGCCCGCAATCCGCGGTTCATGATTGCTCTGTACCAGCCAGCGAAGGTTCCATTCATCCGCCGGAATACGGTTGTACTCCACCACATAGTTCAGAATTCTCTGTTTTGTCCATCCGGCATCAGCAAACATATTTGCGATCTCCGGAGAAAGGATAAACACTCCGCCGGTCCACCAACCAAAAGCACGGATATGACACATTTCTTTCAAAAACCCTTCCGGCGTGAAGGCGCCGCCCAAACCGCCTCCCAGCGTCTGCACATCCGCAGGCCAAAACATGGTAACCGTGGAGTCTTTCTCCGAAAAACCATATCTCGTCTGCAGGGGTTCCCACGGACTGGCTTCCTCATTCTCTGCGATACAGACTCCTCCCCGGCCAACAGTACCCATGGCAGACATATCTTCCATACCCTGACGCACCCCGCCGATATTCATCGTGATATATGAAAGCGCACGGGGAATCGCGGTGTTCGGCTTATAAT
Source organism: Clostridiales bacterium (assembly GCA_021205085.1). GTDB lineage: Bacteria > Bacillota > Clostridia > Lachnospirales > Lachnospiraceae > Eubacterium_I. Next base: position 8,558 of record JAJPYF010000153.1, read on the forward strand.
AGGGGCTTAAAATTGCGCGCCCGCTATGCAAATGAATATCTCGTGCCACTTTCCCATTAACAAAAGTAAACGGCATCCAGTTGGCATTGGAGCAGGTCCATCCGCATAACTGTATCTGTGGCTGGAGCATACCGCGGACAGCGGCAATAATCACGGGCAAATAGGTCGGAAGACATCCGGCCATCACTGCATTGATTGCAATTTTTTCCACCGTTGCGATACCATTCATAGGCGGAATGATCCCAACCACCGTGTCCGGTGTAAGATCCGTACCGGTAAGCATCTCATCAACTGCTTCACGTGTCGGCGGCACAACAGGCAGTCCGGTCGTCCATCCCATCTTATAGAAATGGTCATTGATTTCTGAAATAGTCCCTGTATAAGTATAATTCGAATAATCAGTGCTTTTGGCCGGGCACTTCTCTTCCTGTGTGAGAGGCAGGGTAAGAGCATCAACAATCTGAGCGGCGACACGTTTCACCTCCGGACGCACCACCCGATCCATCAGTGCATCATCGATCACCCGTTCGCCGGAAAGATCCCCAAATGTCATTTCCACAAGCCGAAGACCCGGAACTCCCTGAGAGGCTGCTCCTCTTTTAGAAGAATTATGAAATGAACTGCATGTCAGATTGACGGTCGGCTTTCCCTGACGTTCAAAAAATGCCGCATTTTTTGCCAGAAACATGGAACAGGATCCTGCATCTCCGTAAGCGGAGATCACAGCATCCACCTCCGAAGCCCACTGTGCCGCCTGCGGCGCATACTCCTCATCATCAATAATCTCCGTAATCTCTTTCAGATACTGATAGTGTGAAAAACGGATATTGGGGTAAAGCATTTCCAGTTCCCGGGCCACTTCGTCCAAAATTCGAACCGCATGTCCTTTAAAATGCGCATAAAGTCCGATTGTCTTCCCCTCCAATGTGTCCAGTCTGGGCGAAAGTCCCAACGGGTTCTGCGACGCGGCGGACGCCCATGGGCTTAAAACCGTGTACTTCATTTTCTTCTGCACTTCCTTTCTTTTAGTCTATAATAGATAAGGCATTTTAAAT
>JAJPYF010000130.1 GCA_021205085.1 Clostridiales bacterium
AGAAAAATCAATTTATTTTTTTGTGCAAAATTTCGGGCAGGGGCATTCTAACCTCAGAAAAAAAGTTGACATGAGACAAACAATGATGTAAAATGCGTGCGATTGGGCAGGCAGGAACCGGAACCGGTCAGAATGCTGTATCAATTTATCATATAAAGGAGGATTTTATCATGGCAACAAAAAAGGCAAATGATACCGTAGATACAACTATTACGAATGAAGAGGTTGTATCCGCGGAGACGAAGAAGGCGGAGGCGAAGGAGGCCAGCGCAAAGGCGAAAGCTGCTGCGAAAGAGGCTGTAAAGAAGAACGCCGAGGCGACATCAGCCGCTACCAAGGAGGCTGCGAAGGAAGTCGCGAAAAAGACCAAAAAGGTGACAAAGAAGGCTGTGGATACCACGAAGGAAAAGGCTGAAAAGACGGTCGCTTCCACAAAGAAAGCGGTAAAAGAGTCCACAGAGACAGCCAAGCGCAAGTATACCAGAAAGCCGGTGAAAAACGTGGTTGTCCAGTACATGGGTGAGGAAATCAGTGAAGAAGAACTCACAGAGAGAGCGCTTGCGCAGTTCGCGGCGACCGAGGAGACCGTAACGGTCAAGACGATTACGCTTTACATCAAGCTGGAGGATCAGGCGGCATATTATGTGATCAACGATCAGTATACCGGAAGGGTCAGCTTCTAAGACTTTGGACAGATTAAAAAAGGCGTGCATTACGGAGAATTCGTTTCCCGATGATGCACGCCTTTTTCGTATTTAATAATTGAGAGCAGTCAGTTCTCTCCCTGCCGGACTTCTCCGCGCTCACAGCGGTTTCCCCATGAGTCGATCAGTTCTCCCTCCCGGTAGACACAGATGACTTCGCAGTGGTTTGCACAGTTGGGACAGGTGACCTCGCGGGTGAGAAAGTTCATCTCGGCGATGTCGAAGGAGAACGGGCGTTCCACGCCGCAGCCCTGCGCAAGGATGGCAGCGCCGTAGCAGCCCATGAGGTGGCCGTTCTCGTCCACGATAATCTCCTCGCCGAGGGAGTCGGCAAACGCTTTTACCACGCCCTGATTTTTGCTGACGCCGCCCTGAAAGACGATGGGGGCGACAATCTTCTTGCCTTTCCCGATGTTGTTCAGGTAGTTATTGGCGACGGCATTACAGAGACCGGCGATGATGTCCTCCTTCCGGTGTCCCATCTGGATCTTGTGAACCAGATCCGACTCGGCGAAAACCGTGCAGCGCGCCGCGATGGGCGTCGGGTTTGTGCTGCTGAGGGCGATCGCCCCGAACTCCTCCACATCCACGCCGAGACGGCGGGCCTGACTGGTGAGGAAGGAGCCGGTTCCGGCCGCGCAGAGCGTGTTCATGGCATAATCCACCGCGACGCCGTTCTCCACACAGATGATCTTGGAGTCCTGTCCGCCGATCTCCAGAATTGTCCGGACATCCGGGTGCAGGGTCGTTGTCCCGACCGCATGTGCCGTAATCTCATTTTTTACAATACTGGCGTTGCACATCGCACCGACCAGCTTCCGGGCGCTGCCCGTCGTACCGGCAGCCACGACCTCGTACTCATCCTGATTCAACTGTTCTCCGAGAGAGGCGATCACCTTTTTTGACGCTTCCATCGGATTCCCCTCCGTCCACAGATAAATACTGCAGAGAATATTTTTTTCCTCATCTATAATGACGCCCTTCGTGGAAATAGAGCCGATATCAATTCCAAGATAAGCTTTCTTTTTCATCGTCACATTCCTTTCTCATGCTTCATACTCATCATATCATAGAACGCCTCAATCCTTGTCTCCACCCCGGTATCCCCGGTCTGCGTATCATAGCTCATAAACAGCGTCGGAATCTTATAATCCTCGCTGATATTGTGGAGAATCGGGACACAGTCCATCTCCGGCGTACATCCGAAGGACTTGATATGCACCAGCCCGTCGAACCCCTTTTTGGCGTAATGCTCTGCGAGCGTGATCGTGGCGACGGAGGAGCAGCCCGTGTTGTACCGGATGTATTTTGCACTCTCCTTTTGCTGGATGTCCACCCAGATGGAGGCCGGGAATTTGTTCAGGTCATATTTGATGTAGTGCCGCAGCTTTCTCAAAACCCGCTCGTCCGGACAGATCAGGAGGCTGTTGGAGAGGTTCATCCACCGGTGTACCTCCGCGCCCATCTGCGCCAGCTTTTTCTCGATCTCGTGGTTGGAGAACGGATCCATGATGGTAAAATATTCTCCGACCAGACCGACCCGGATGGGGTGCTCCGGCTTGTCAAGGGGGATGGTCTTCATGTCTGCCATCGCCTGCTTGTAGATCCGATTGACCGCCCGCAGACCCTTCGCGCCCCGCAGATCGGCCAGAAAACGCTTGTATACCCGGTCAAAGGAGCCCTTTTCTACTTCAAACCCCATATTCTGACGGTAAAAATCCTCCACCTTATCAATGCTCGTAATGATCTTAAACGTGGCGGGGACTGCCCCGGCCAGACGCAGGAGATGATAGTCGGCGGAGTATTTTTTTGCATGCCGGAGCAGGTCGAAAAGATTCCTGAAACGGAACAAAGTGATATTGAGCATTTCAAAATCGTACCCCATATCCTTCAGAATCCGTTCGTGCAGCTCGCCGTAGTAGCCGAGACGGCAGGTGCCACCGGTCTGGATCAGGACGTTTGCGCCCGCCTCCAGCGCCTCAATGTAGTTGCCCATATGGCACTTAAAGGGGGCGCAGACAAAGTCCGGGCTGTATTTTGCGCCCAGCTCCATGGTGCGCTTTGTCATGACGGGCGGCGCCATGTACCCGGCGTTCAGGCCGTTGTTTACAAAATATTTGATGGCGATATCATAGTTCCCGAGAGACGGATAACACAGAGTATAGGGTTTTTCAGGCATTCCCCAGCGCCTCCTTTCGAAAACGGATGATATCAATAAAACTTTCCAGACGGGTATCGATGCCCGCGCTGGCGTCCTGACTGTCCAAAAGCAGGTTCAGGATGGGTTTATCCTTGATCCGGCGGATGACCATCTCGTTGATCATGGAATCCGGCCCGCAGGGGAATGCCGTGATCAGGATAATACCATCGACCGCGTCATGATATTTTTCGATTGCGCCCAGAAGCTCCCGGCTCATGGTCCACGGCACATCGCGGCAGAGCTTTTGTGAGTCCGACTGTGCCTGACGCAGATCCACCGCATCCGCACAGACGGGCAGCGCATCCAGCCGGCGGATACTCTTCAAAATGGGCATGCCGATGTACTCGTCGTAGAGGTTATAGCTGTGCCCGGCCACCAGAACCCGGATTTTGTCGGTGCCACGCAGCGCATTTTCCTGTGCGGTAATCTTTTCCTGAAGATCCGCCTCCCATGCGGCGTGCGCCTTCTGCCACGCAGATTCGGCCTCCTGTCGGGATTTGCCGAGATCCATGCCGAGACGGATGTAGGCCTCCGCCTCCTGCTTTTTCATGTGAATATCCACTTCGCAGGAGAGAAAGCGGATATCTTTTCCGCGAAATGTATTGGTACAGACATCATACAGTGCCTCAAAACGGGTACACATGATGCCGTCCTTTCCGAAGTCCGCGATGCGCGGGACAAAGATTGCGTCGCATTTTCCCTCCAGTGAAGCCACATGGCCGAGAAAAAGCTTGCTGGAGAGGCAGCACTCATCGACGGCGTAGCGCTCACCGGCGTCCTGAATCGCTTTGTTGGAGTGCGGACTGGTCACCGTCTCACAGCCGAGCTCGCGGAAAAACGTTTCCCAGAGGACAGCATAGCGGTGATAGAGTAGCGCGCGGGGAATTCCTATTTTCATGTTTCTTTCAAACTCCTCACTGAATGTAGTTCTTTGACCGGAAGTATGCCAGATAGGCGGCGATCATTTTGCGTCCGACCTCCGGGCAGCGGATGCCGGACTGGCCGAGCAGCAGGTCCGTATTGCCGGTCTCATAGACGGAGTCCTTTCCGAAAAAGTGCCACAACAGGTTTGTGTTGGTCTCGGTTGCCGTCTCAAAAAGGCATTCCAGGAGAACCATGGCATTCTGCGAGGCATCGGACTGCTTGATCCGGTTTTTCCATACAATAAAAGGAATATAGCGGATCCGGTAGCCGCAGGAGCGGATACAGTTCATCACGGACAGCAGCGACTGCCCCTTTGGATTGATCAGGTTAAAGGCATGGCCGAAGCACTCCTCTTTCAGGGAAATATAGACCAGCGCCTTTGCCACATAATCCACCGGCGTCATGTGGAACTGGTATTTCGCGAGGGGCATGCCCTCCATCTGGATTGCGCTGACCATGATCCGGCTGACCATGTCGTTCAGCTCGTAGATGCCGTTGGCAGCGCCGGTGATGTCGCCGGGACGGTAGATGGCGGCCTTCAAACCGCGCTTTCGCGCGAGATCCACCAGATGCTCGGATACCCACTTGGTCTCGGAGTAGGAGAGCGAGAATCCCCGCCAGTTTTCCGGAATCTCATCCTCCCGCAGCCGCTTCCCGCGGTTGCCGGGCGTATCAAAGACACTGTAGGAAGAGACATAGTGGTAGTATTTAGCCCTTCCTTCACCGGCAAGGCGGAGCGTCTCCGCGGTGCCGTCCACATTGGTGGTCTTCAGGTATTCATAGGGGAAGATGAAGTTCAGGATGGCGCCGCTGTGGTAGATCACCTCGACCTCTTCGGCCAGCGTGTTCCATGTGTCTGCATCAAGCCCCAGTTTCGGCTCTGAAAGATTGCCGACGCCCGGCTGCAGGTAGTGCTCCATTCCGTCATTCCAGAGACGGTAGTGCTTCAGGTTCTTTTTCAGGCGTTCCATGCCTGCCGCTTCGGAGCCCGCGCGAACCAGACAGAAAATCCGCAGCCCGTTATGGTGGTAGTAGCGGAAAATGGCGTGGATCAGCTGCGCTCCCAAAAAGCCGGTGCCGCCGGTGAGGAAGATCTTCCGGCAGGCCGCCGGCGCCTTTGTGTATGCGGCGTCGAACCGGATGGAGTCGTCCAGACGGCATTCCTTTTTCAAATTGATCGCTTTTGTCCGTCCGGATGCGCCGGAGAGGACGGAGTGGATGTAGCGGGTGATGCCCGCCACGGAGGAGTCCCGGAGGAGCTCCCGCAGATCCAGCTTGATGTGGAACTTTTCTTCGATGCTGTTGATCAGCTCAAATCCCATCAGGGAGTCGCCGCCCAGCGCGAGGAAGGACTCGGTCGGGCTGAACTGGTCGATTTTCAACACCTTCTGGAAAGCGGAGCGCACCTGAATGAAAATCTCGTCTGTCACATCCATGGATTTGTCGATCAGGGTATCCGCCGTGTCGATGGATTTCCCGATGATGTTGTCCGCGATATCGTAGGATTTCCCGATGATCGTCTCTGCTTTTCCGATCGACCGGCCGAGAAGCGTGCTGTTCTGTTTTTTCATATAATAGCTTCGGCTGCTGTATAATACCGGAAGCTTTCCCCCCAGATACAGGGTGCGCGCCTTCAGCATCTGGAGCTTGCGGTTGTCCGTCCGGGGGATCGTGTCGCGGGGGACAAAGACCACATCGTAGAAGGAGAAAGAAAACCGGTCGGAGACGGCCTTGTTGATCTCCTGTATGCGCAGGGCAAAATTCTCTTCCGGACGGGACTCCACCACCGCGATGACCTGCTCCTTTGTGTCGGAGGCGACGGAGAAAAATCCGTAGGCCGCGCCTGCCAGAGCCGGAACGCCCTGTGCGATCGTCACCTGCAGGTCGCTGGGGTAAATGTTGTGGCCGTTGACAATGATCATTTCCTTGATGCGGCCGGTGATATAGAGGTGTCCTTCATATAAAAATCCCAGATCGCCGGTCCGGTAGAACTCCATGTCATAACCGTCCAGCCGGGAGTGGAAGCAGCGGCTGTCCTTCGGATTCTGCCAGTATCCGTCGGTGACGCTCGTGCCGCCGAGGAAGATCTCGCCGATGCGCAGATCCGGGTACACCCGGTGGGTTTTTGCGTTTCCGATGAGAACGGTCAGATCCTTTACCGGTGCGCCGACGCTGACGATCTCCTTGATCCGGTCAGCATCGCCGCCGGAGGAAGCGTCCGTATCAGAGCCCTCCGCCCCTATGATCACCGCGCGGTTTTTCTGGTACGACTCATAGTCCAGCTTCAGCGTGCGGTAATCCTGACTCGCAAAGGTTGCGAGGCAGACGTTTTCCGAGACGCCGTAGCCGGGCGCCATGGCGTTCGGCGCGCAGCGGAACATCTTCGTGAAGCGCTCCACGGTCTTTGCGCTGATAAACTCGGAGCCGTTCATAAAGTGCGTGACATGCGTGAGCGGATATTTTGCCGCCTCCTCCTCGGAAAAGATGCGTGTGCAGGCGTCATAGGCGGATCCGGGGCCCACGGTGAGCGTGGTTTTAAAATCATACATCATTTTGACCCAGAGCTTCGGATTTTCCAGAAAACGGAGCGTCTGTAAGTAGTAGCCGACCGTTTTTTCACCATGGGCGCCATGAGTACCGTCACGGTCAATCCGAGATTGTGGAAAAACGGAACCCACGTGGCGATGGATACATGATCCGGCGAGAGGCAAGACATGCACTGCTCCAGATTTTTCGTGACATTTCTCCAGAGGACGCGGACGCCCTTCGGATCCTTTGTGGAGCCGGAGGTGTACTGCATGTAGGCGAGGTCCTCCATGTCGACCGGGACAATGACATCCTCTCGGCGGTACGGGACCAGCTTATCCGTGTAGATGCGTTTTAAACGGATGGTATCGCGAAAAGCCTCCTTTAACAGGCGGCCGGTAAGGTTTACATCTGAACCCTGTTCCAGCGCATAGTTGGAGATCAGGGCTTTCGGCTGGCAGGATTTTAACACAGAGATGAACCGCGCGGTCTTGTCCTCGTCGAGCGGGGGCGGGATGATGACGAACACCACCCCGGCCATCATGCACCCGTAGACGGCGCACATGGTTCCGAAATCCTGCATGGAAAAAATGATCGCGCGGTCGCCGGGTCGGATGCCCTTTTTGCGCAGCATATATGCAATCTCGAGGGAGCGGTTGTACGCCTCCCGGTAGGTGTGGGATTCGACGATCCAGCGCTGCGCGTCGTCGTCATAATCGACAAACCGGAAAGGGTCATAGTCCGGGTTGACCCGGATCTGCTCCTGAAATGCTTTGATAATCGGCGGTATTTCTTTCATAATTCACATGCGTCCTTTGCGATCTGGTATATTGTAAATAACAAACAAGATAATAATATCTCGGATACACGATTCTCGCAAGTGAAATGTTCATAAAATGTAAAGTGTAAATTTTCAAATTAGTGATTGTGCATAATATAACTTATATGTTAAAATAAAAAACAATAAGGCTTTACAGCACGATATTTATGAGGAGGATGTTTGCTATGGAAAAATTACTTATCTTGAACCCGGGATCTACTTCCACAAAGATCGCTTATTATGAGGATGAAAATCAGATTTTTGTGGAGAGCATTTCCCACTCTGCGGATGTGATCGCGCAGTATGACCTGATCGTTGACCAGTATGAGTTCCGCAAGGATATGATTCTGGATGTGCTGAAGGATAAGGGCGTGAAGCTGGAGGATCTCACCGGTATCGTGGCACGCGGCGGCCTGCTTCCGCCGGTCAAAGCCGGTGCGTATACGGTGAATGACGACATGGTATGGCAGCTGAAGAATAAGCCGGCCATGGAGCATGCTTCCAATCTGGGCGCGGTCATCGCGGATGCGATCGCAAAACCGCTCGGCATTCCGGCGTTTATCTATGACGGCGTGACCGTGGATGAGATGTGGCCGATCTTAAAGATTACCGGCTTCAAGGAAGTGGAGAGAAAGGGCATCGGACACAATCTGAATACCCGCGCGGCGGCGATGAAATACGCCCGCGAGCATGGCAAGGCATATAAGGACTGCAAGCTTATCGTCGTGCACCTGGGCGGCGGCATCTCCGTTACCCTGCAGTACGGCGGAAAAGTGGCAGACATCATCAACGATGAGGACGGCCCGTTCGCACCGGAGCGCTCCGGAAAGCTGCCGATTCAGTCCTTCACAAAGTATTTCGGCAATTCCGGCATGAGCACGAAGGACATGCTGAAAAAGCTGAAATCCCGCGGCGGCCTGGTCAACCATCTGGGGGTGAATGACAGCCGTGAGGTGGAGAAGATGATCAAGGCCGGCGACGAGCACGCGAAGCTGATCTATGATGCCATGGCGCTGAACGTTGCGCGCTGTGTCGGTGAGGAGGCCGCGACGGTGGCCGGTGATATTGAGGGCATCGTTCTGACCGGCGGTATTGCATATTCCGAATATTTCACCAGCGAGGTAAAGAAAAATGTCGAGTGGATCGCACCGGTTACGGTGTATCCGGGCGAGAATGAGATGGAGTCTCTGGCACTCGGCGGACTCCGTGTTCTGCGCGGCGAGGAGGAAGCAAATACTTTCGTGAAGGTAGAGTAGTTTTTTCATTTTATTTATACTGATACCTACGGGTCATAAAGTCATGAATTGGATCGTAAACGCTCCATTCATGACTTTTTGACCATGGTATCATCATATCATTCAGGAGGTTTCGCATGAAACAGAAAGCATACAAATTCTGGTTTTGCACCGGATCGCAGGATCTGTACGGGGAGGAATGCCTGGCCAACGTGGCGGAGCATTCCCGGATTATCGTGAAGGCATTGAATGAGAGCGGCGTCCTGCCGTTTGAGGTGGTCTGGAAGCCGACGCTGATCACGAATGAGCTGATCCGCAGAACCTTTAATGAGGCGAATATGGACGAGGAGTGCGCGGGCGTCATCACATGGATGCACACCTTTTCTCCGGCAAAGTCATGGATTCTGGGTCTGCAGGAGTACCGCAAGCCGCTGCTTCATCTGCACACACAGTTTAATCAGGAGATTCCTTATGACACGATCGACATGGATTTCATGAATGAGAATCAGTCCGCGCACGGCGACCGGGAGTATGGCCACATTTTCAGCCGTCTGGACAAGAACCGCAAGGTGATCGTCGGATACTGGGCGGATCCGAAGGTGCAGGAAAAGATCGCGTCATGGATGCGCACGGCGATCGGCGTGATCGAGAGCAGCCATGTCCGTATCATGCGGATTGCAGATAATATGCGCAATGTCGCCGTCACCGAGGGCGACAAGGTTGAGGCGCAGATCCGTTTCGGCTGGGAGGTGGACGCCTATCCGGTGAATGAGATCGCCGCGGAGGTGGAGGCAGTTTCGCAGGGAGCCATCGATGCACTGGTGGAGGAGTATTATGATAAATATGAGATTCTCCTCGAGGGCAGGGATGAGGCGGAGTTCCGTCGCCATGTCGCCGTGCAGGCGGGGATCGAGCTCGGCTTCGAGAAGTTCCTGACAGAGCGCGATTACCACGCGATCGTGACCCATTTCGGCGATCTGGGGAGCTTAAAGCAGCTTCCGGGTCTGGCGATTCAGCGATTGATGGAGAAGGGCTATGGCTTCGGCGGAGAGGGCGACTGGAAAACAGCGGGTATGGTCCGTGTCATGAAGATCATGACGCAGGGCATGAAGGACGCGAAGGGAACCTCCTTCTTTGAGGATTACACCTACAATCTGGTGCCGGGGAAGGAGGGAATCCTCCAGGCGCATATGCTGGAGGTGTGTCCTTCCGTGGCGGACGGCCCCATCAGCATCAAGGAACAGCCGCTCTCCATGGGCGACCGGGAGGATCCGGCAAGGCTGGTATTTACCGCGAAAACCGGTGCGGGCATTGCCACATCCCTGATCGATCTGGGCAGCCGGTTCCGCCTGATCATCAATGAGGTGGACTGCAAAAAGACGGAGAAACCCATGCCGAAGCTTCCTGTCGCGACGGCATTCTGGACGCCGCAGCCGAATCTGGAAACCGGCGCCGAGGCGTGGATTCTGGCGGGCGGCGCGCACCACACTGCATTCAGCTATGACCTGACGGCGGAGCAGATGGGCGACTGGGCGGAAGCCATGGGAATCGAGGCAGTTTATATCGACAGAGACACGAACATCCGTCGGTTTAAGAATGAACTGCGGTGGAATTCTCTGTATTATCGTTAAGGAAAACAGACCGGAAAAGGAGAGACGGTATGGAGAGGGAAATGATAAAACAGGCGATCGCGGACGGGCAGGCGATCCTCGGCGTGGAGCTGGGCTCCACCCGGATCAAAGCGGTCCTGATCGCACCGGATCACACGCCGGTCGCGCAGGGCAGCCACGAGTGGGAGAATCAGTTGGTGGACGGCATCTGGACTTATTCGCTGGAGGCGGTCTGGGACGGACTGCGGGACGCCTACGCCGATCTGGCGCGGAATGTGGCCAGGACCTACGGCGTGCGGCTGACCCGGATGGCGGCCATGGGATTCAGTGCCATGATGCACGGATACCTTGTTTTTGATAAAAATGATGAACTGCTCGTGCCGTTCCGCACCTGGCGCAACACGATCACCGAAGAGGCGGCCGGGAAGCTGACGGATCTCTTTCATTACAACATTCCGCAGCGCTGGAGCATTGCCCATCTCTATCAGGCGATTCTGAATAAAGAAGAGCATGTGAAGCAGATCGCGTTTCAGACGACACTGGCAGGGTACATTCACTGGCAGCTGACGGGACAGAAGGTTCTGGGCGTCGGTGAGGCGTCGGGGATGTTTCCTATTGATTCCGGAACGAAGAATTTTGACCGGGGGATGGTGCAGGCTTTTGATGCGCTGGCTGCGGAGGCCGGAATGCCGTGGACCTTTGACGAGATCTATCCGACCGTACTGACGGCGGGCGAGTCCGCCGGTGTGCTGACGAAAGAAGGCGCAGCGTTGTTGGATCCCACCGGGGCTCTTGAGGCAGGGATTCCGCTCTGCCCGCCGGAGGGCGATGCGGGAACCGGCATGGCGGCGACCAACAGTGTGAAAGTCCGGACCGGCAATGTTTCCGCGGGGACTTCCATTTTTGCCATGGTGGTGCTGGAGCAGGGGCTGAAAAAGGTGCATCGGGAGCTGGATCTCGTGACGACACCGGCCGGAGACCCGGTGGCCATGGTTCACTGCAACAACTGTACATCGGATCTGAATGCGTGGGTCAGCCTGTTCAAAGAGTTTGCCGGAGCATCCGGGATGGACATGGATATGGGACAGCTCTACGGAATTTTGTACAATAAGGCGCTGGAGGGCGACGCGGACTGCGGCGGCGTTCTGGCTTATAATTATTATTCCGGCGAGGGCGTGACCGCCTTTGACGCGGGGCGGCCGCTGCTGGTGCGGCAGCCGGATGCAAAGTTTACGCTGGCAAACTTTATGCGTGCGAATCTTTATTCCGCGGCAGCTACCTTAAAGGTGGGGCTGGACATTCTTCTGAAAGAGGAGGGTGTGAAGGTGGACTCCATGCTGGGGCACGGCGGTCTGTTTAAGACGAAGGGCGTGGGACAGAAGATCATGGCGGCGGCCATGAACGCGCCTGTGGCGGTGATGGAGACGGCCGGCGAGGGCGGCGCATGGGGCATTGCGCTGCTGGCGGCCTATATGATTCACGGCGGGGAGATGACGCTGGATCAGTATCTGGAACAGCGTGTCTTTGCCGGGGCGGAGGGCTCCATCATTGAGCCGGATGCCGCGGATGTCGCCGGATTCGACGCCTTCATTGAGAAATATGTGGCCGGTCTGCCGATTGAGCGGGCTGCGGTGGAGTATTATAAGTAAACGGGAAAAGCAAAGAACGATCGGAGGATATCATGTTAGAAAAATTAAAACAGGAAGTTTACGAGGCGAATATGCTCCTTCCGAAGTACGGCCTTGTCACGTTTACATGGGGCAATGTCAGCGGCATTGACCGGGAGAGCGGCCTGTTTGTAATCAAGCCGAGCGGAGTGGAGTATGAGAAACTGACGCCGGAGGATATGGTGGTGGTGGACCTGCAGGGCAATAAGGTGGAGGGAAGATACAATCCCTCGTCTGACACGGCCACGCATGTCGTTCTTTACAACCGCTTCCCGAAGATTGGCGGGATTGTCCACACGCATTCACCGTGGGCGACGAGCTGGGCGCAGGCGGGGCGCGATATCCCCTGCTATGGGACGACACACGCAGATTACATTTACGGGGAGGTTCCCTGTGTGCGGAATCTGACGCCGGAGGAGATTGACGCGGCATATGAGCGCAACACCGGGATTCTGATTGCGGACGCTTTTGCGGAACTGGGAAAGGATTACGAGGCGGTTCCGGCGGTGCTCTGCAAGAATCACGGGCCGTTTACATGGGGAAAGGATGCGCAGGAGGCGGTGCACAACGCAGTGGTTCTGGAAGAGTGTGCGAAGATGGCGGCGCGGTGCGAGCAGATCAACCCGTCGGTGAAGCCGGCGCCGCAGGAGCTGCAGGATAAGCATTACTACCGGAAGCACGGCGCGAACGCCTACTACGGACAGAAGGCGTAGCCTGCGGCGGATTTTTCAGAGGAAATCCCCGGATATATGAGTTTGAGACCGGATACCCCTTTGTATGTGCGGTGCACATGCGGAGGGGTATCATTTTTGCGCTTTGATCGAAAGAGCACCATTGTTCTTTTTACGCAAATCATGTATAATGCCTTCGGAATCATACCATAATACTGGATTTTATCCGACAGAGAGGGAGCCGCATATGATCGAGGCGCGGATGACGGATCTGAACTACAATGAAATACTGATGTATCTCGGCCATCGCGGGCAGGAGGTGACGCCGGAGGTCGAGGCACAGATCCGGACATGTATGGCTGAGGTCCGGAAGTATGCCGTGCCGCGTCTGGTTTACAGTCGTCTGCCGGTGGAGAATGGCGCGGTTCGCGGTCTGCCGATGGAGGGTGAGGATATCCGGACGCTTCTGGAGCCCTGTCAGGAGGCGGTTCTTCTGGCGGTGACGCTCGGATCGCAGATCGAACAGGCGCTGATGCGCCGTGAGGTGACGGACATGGCGGATGCGGTCATCATGGATTCCTGCGCCAGCGTCGCCGTGGAAAATGTCTGCGACTGCTTCGAGGAGGACATGCGGGAGCTTGCAGCCGCGGAGGGCATGTTTCTCACCAGCCGTTTCAGCCCGGGATACGGGGACCTTCCGCTGGATACGCAGCGGCGGCTGTGCGAGGCGCTCAACACCGTTCGCCGGATTGGGTTGACGGTCACGGAGAATTATATCATGGTTCCGCGCAAATCGGTGACGGCCGTTATGGGAATTTCCGCAGAGCCTCAGAAGCTCCGTACCCGCGGCTGTGAAGCCTGCGGAATGTTTTTACACTGTCCATACAGGAAGAGAGGAATTGTCTGTCATGAGTAGATTGATCATACTGGACGGTGCCATGGGCACCATGCTGCAGAACGCGGGACTGGCGCTGGGGGCGCGGCCGGAGATTTTCGGCCTGGAGCATCCGGATATTCTGGAGAAAATACAGCGGGAATATGTGGAGGCCGGGAGCGATGTGATCTACGCGAACACCTTTGGCGCGAACGCCCATAAGCTGCGGGGAACCGGCCATACGGTGGAGGAACTCGTGACGGCCAATGTAGCGGCGGCGCGGCGTGCGGCGGGGTGCTGTGATTCTGTTTCCGAAAACGGAGACAGCCGGAAAAAGGTCCGGGTCGCCCTGGATGTGGGTCCGATCGGGGAGCTGATGGAGCCGCTCGGCACGTTGGCATTTGATGATGCGTATGAGATCTATAAGGAGCTGGTGATCGCCGGAGAGAAGGCGGGGGCGGACCTCATTGTCTTTGAGACGATGACAGATCTCTATGAGGTGAAAGCCGCTGTTCTGGCAGCGAAGGAAAATTCATCGCTGCCGGTCTGGGTGACGATGAGCTTTGAGGCTTCCGGGCGTACCTTTACGGGGACGCTGGTTTCCTCCATGGCGGCGACGTTGGACGGGCTGGGTGTGGATGCCATGGGAATCAACTGTTCCCTCGGTCCGCAGGAGATTTTTCCGATGATAAAAGAAATGCGGCGTTGGACGGACAAGCCGCTGATCGTAAAGCCCAACGCGGGTCTGCCCGACCCTGCCACGGGAGAGTACGATATGGACGCACAGGAGTTCGCCAGGCAGATGCAGCCGTTTCTGGAGATGGGCATCGCCATGGGCGGCGGGTGCTGCGGGACGACGCCGGAGTTTATCCGGGAGCTGGCCGGACTGGTGCGTGAGATGCCCGGAGATGAGGGGAGCTTACGCGGTGATGTTCAGAACGTACAGCAGAATAAACCATGTGTGGCCCGCGGCGTCTGCTCCGCCGGGAAAATGGTGGAGTTCGGCGGCGTCCGCGTGATCGGCGAGCGCATCAATCCCACCGGAAAGAAGCGCTTCGCGCAGGCACTCCGGGAGCATGACATGAACTACATCATGGAGCGGGCGATCGAACAGGCGGATGCGGGGGCGGATATTCTCGATATCAATGTGGGTCTGCCGGGGCTGGACGAGCCGCGGATGATGGTCGATGTGGTGCAGACGGTGCAGAGCGTTGCGGATCTGCCGCTGCAGATCGATTCCTCCGACCCGGCTGCCATCGAGGCGGGGCTTCGCGTCTGCAACGGCCGCGCCATCGTCAACTCCGTCAATGCGGAGAATGAGGTGCTGGAGACGGTACTCCCCATCGTGAAAAAATACGGCGCCGCGGTGGTGGGACTCACTATGGACAAGTCCGGTATCCCGGACAGCGCCGAAAAGCGCTTTGCTCTGGCGGAGAAAATTTTACACGCGGCGGCAGCCATCGGGATTCCGAAAGAGGATGTCCTCATCGATTGCCTGACGCTGACGATTTCCGCGCAGCAGGAGCAGGCGGCGGAGACGCTGAAGGCGGTCCGCATGGTGCATGAGCGGCTGGGACTGCACTGTGTGCTCGGCGTCAGCAATATATCCTTCGGCCTTCCGAAGCGGAATCATATCACGACCAGCTTTCTGACACAGGCGATGTACTGCGGGCTCGACCTGCCGATCATCAACCCGAATCTGACGGAGATCATGGATACGGTTTTCGCCTTCCGCGCACTCTCCGGAGAGGACGCGCAGTGCGAGGCGTATATCGGCCGCTTTTCCGGCGTGGAGGAGGAGAAACGATCGCCCGCAGCGTCACATGAGATGACGGTTGAGGATGCAGTCTTAAAGGGGCTGAAGCAGGAGACGAGGGATCTCACGGCAAAGCTTCTGGAGACAATGGACGAGCTGGATGTGATCAACACGAAGCTGATTCCCGCCCTTGATGTGGTGGGGGAGAAGTATGAGAAGCAGCAGATTTTCCTGCCCCAGCTGATCAATTCCGCGAACGCGGCCTGCGCCGGTTTCGACCTGATCAAGGAGCGGATCGCGAAGCGCGGCGGCGAGACGGTCTCAAAAGGGACGATCATCATGGCCACCGTCGAGGGCGACATTCACGATATCGGGAAAAATATCGTCCGCGTGGTGCTGGAAAATTACGGCTACCGGGTCATTGATCTGGGAAGGGATGTGCCGCCGCAGAAGGTGGTGGACACGGCGATCGCCGAGAATGTCCGATTGATCGGATTGTCAGCGCTGATGACGACGACGGTGGTTTCCATGGAGAAAACGATTGCGGCGCTCCGGGCGTCGGGGCACGAGTGCAAAGTCTTCGTGGGCGGCGCTGTGCTGACGCCGGAATACGCTATGGAGATCGGGGCGGATTACTATACAAAGGACGCCAAGGCGTCCGTAGATGTGGCAAAGGAGGTGCTGGGATAGATCCGGCTATCCCATGAGGAGTCATGATGACGGTCAGAGAATATATAAATGAAAATGTACTGCTGTTTGACGGCGGGATGGGAACCTATTTTTCCCGAAAAAATCATAAGCCCGGCATGAGCTGCGAGCTGGCGGCCCTGCATCAGCCGGAGCTGATCGCGGAGATACACAGGGAGTATCTGGAGGCCGGGTGCAAAGCAATCAAGACCGATACCTTTGCGGCGAACCGCATTGTTTTTCAGGGAGATGAGGAGCTGGTCCGGCGGACGATCGCAGCGGCATGGAAGCTCGCGGCAGAAGCGGCGGCGGACTATGACGCCTATGTCTTTGCCGATATCGGGACGATCACCGGACCGGGCGGGGCGGAAAATGTATATGAGGAGTACCGCTTCGTGGCGGACTGCTTTCTGGAGCAGGGTGCACAGAACTTTCTCTTCGAGACGAATGCCGGAACGGAAGGACTGCGGGAGATCGCGGCATATATCCGGGAGAGAGAGCCGTCGGCTTACATTATCGTGAACTTTGCCGTGCAGGCGGACGGGTTTACCAGAGACGGACTGTGGGCGGGGGATCTTCTGGCACAGATGAAGGCCTGCCCGGCGGCGGACGCGGTGGGATTTAACTGTGTCTGCGGCGCCCGTCACATGCTGGAGCTGGCGGGAGAATTGAACCACGAGGGAATCACACTTTCCCTGATGCCGAACGCCGGTTATCCGATCGTCGTCAACAACCGGACGTTTTATGACGGGGATCCGGCATATTTTGCCTCGCAGGTCGCCGAAATGGCGGCTGCGGGTGCTGCGATTGTGGGCGGCTGCTGCGGGACGACGCCGGCTCATATCGAGATGGTAAAGCGGGAGCTTCGAAAGGTACAGCGGGGCAGAGCCGAAAAGCGGGAGAAACCGGAGAAGGTTCATGCCGCGGAGGCTGATGACAGCCTGTTTTGGAAGAAGCTGCAGGCGGGAGAGAAGGTTGTCGCCGTGGAGTTGGATTCCCCGGCAGATGCCAATATCGCAAAGTTCATGAAGGGCGCGTGGGAACTGAAGGGCGCGGGGGCGGATATTATCACGATCGCAGACTGCCCCATTGCCCGGGCGCGGATGGATTCCAGCCTCTTAGCCTGCAAGCTTCGCCGGGAGCTTTCCATGGATGCGCTGCCGCACATGACCTGCCGCGACCGGAATTTAAACGCGACGAAAGCGCTGCTCTTCGGGCTGTATGCCGAGGGTATCCGCAATATTCTGCTTGTCATGGGGGATCCGATTCCCTCAGCGGAGCGCGATGAGGTAAAGAGCGTCTATCAGTTTAATTCCCGGAAGCTGGCAGCTTTCGTCACCGCGCTCGGGGAAAAATCGCTGCCGGGCTCGTTTCACATTTTCGGGGCGCTGAATGTCAACGCCCGGAATTTTGACGTTCAGCTTCGCCTTGCGAAGGAGAAGGTTGAGAAGGGGATGATCGGATTTCTGACGCAGCCGGTTCTTACGCCGCAGGCGTTTGAGAATCTGAAACGCGCCCGTCGGGAGCTGGATGCGTACCTGTTGGGCGGGATTATCCCTGTGGTCAGTGAGCGAAACGCCCGCTTCATGGACAGTGAGATCAACGGGATCAATGTGGATCCGCAGATCACGGAGCTTTATGCCGGGAAGAACCGGGAGGAAGCGGAAGTGCTGGCGGTGGAGATATCCAAAGAGATCATGAAACGGATTGCGCCCTATGTGGACGGCTATTACCTGATGACGCCGTTTGGGCGGACCGGACTGATCGCGGAGATACTGAAACAGGACATTTAAGAATCTGTTAAGATTTCTTTTTCGCATATCACAAGATTCTGGATTTATTATGAAAGTGTCGTGAATAGACAGGCAGATGGGGGTGCTTGCACACCCAGATGACTGAATATTCAACGACCAAGCCAGTATGAGCAAGTAGCACGGGAGTGCGGATTGCGAATACAGGCGGCGATTGCGGGAGTGCGGAAAGCACGAAGCAATCGACTTTCATTCGTGGCGGTTCAGAGGGGGGGGAGAGAGTATGGTCAATATATTGGTCTGCGATGACGACAAGGACATTGTGGACGCCATTGAGATTTATCTGGCGCCGGAGGGATACAACATTCTGAAGGCTTACGACGGCATTCAGGCGATTCGGATGCTCCGGGATAATGATGTGCAACTGCTGATTCTGGATGTGATGATGCCGAAGATGGACGGGCTGCGTGCGACCCTGAAGATTCGGGAGGAGTCCAACATTCCGATTATCCTCCTCTCCGCGAAGACGGAGGACACGGACAAAATCTTCGGCCTGAACGTGGGGGCGGACGACTATGTGGCGAAGCCGTTCAACTCCATGGAGCTGGTGGCGCGGGTGAAGTCACAGCTTCGCCGTTATACGAAGCTGGGCTCCCGGACGACGGAGAACACGGCACAGATTTACCGCACCGGCGGACTGGAGATCAACGATGACACCAAACAGGTGACGGTGGACGGCGTGCCGGTGGAGAAAATGACGCCCATGCAGTACAACATTCTTCTGTTTCTGACGAAAAACAAGGGGCGTGTGTTTTCCATCGAACAGATTTATGAGAATGTCTGGGGCGAGGATGCCATCAACGCGGACAACACCGTTGCGGTACATATCCGGTATATCCGGGAGAAAATCGAGATTAATCCGAAGGAGCCGCGGTACCTGAAGGTGGTCTGGGGAATCGGGTACAAGGTAGAGGATATATAAGAGTGAAAGCTCTTCGGGACGGAGCAATCGACTCTTTACAAGAACGAAGAGATTAGCAGATGGAGGAGCTCGCATGAAAAAGAAAAAATTCTACGCCATTCCGGCGAAGATCATTGTCATCGCCGTCTTATCCGCAGCTTCCTTTCTGGCCGGGATTGCCGGCATACGTCTTCTTCAGGGGTACTGGATCGGCATGACGATGCCGGACATGGCTCGGATGTCGGATTATGAGAACAGCTCCGAGGCGGCCAATTACCTCTACCGGGAGGGGAGCACCATCCTCTCCACGCTGCAGAATGAGAATAATTTCTGCTCCTACGGCTCCGCCTACGATGAGACGGACACGATTGATATCATGAATCTGTCCGCCGGAGTGGACAATCCGGATAAAAATCCAGAGACGACCTATACACTTGCGGAGCTGTCCTCGTTCTATGGGACGGAGGCGTATTATGAGCTCCGCTCTCTTGTGGATTTCTGTGACGATTTTACCATCTACAGCTGCGATCCGTCTGTGGGCTGCATCTACACGGTTGATATCACATCAGATGGAAACACTTCCCTCAGCATCGTCGGTTTTGAGGAGGACGATACGCCGGAGGAGGAGACGGAAGCGGATGTGACAGATGAAGCGTATGATGAGACGGAAGCAGATGCGACAGATGAAGCGTATGATGAGACCGAAGTGTTCGTCGATTATACGGACGATTACGCTGTGCTGGAGAGTGAGGAGATGGGATCGGACGCCACGGAGGTTGGCACAATCTCAGTGGAGATTTACAGCGTGTCGGACGAATACTACGAGACAATTACAAGCGACTGGGAGGTCGGTGTATACGGAAATTCGGACAATGTGCTTTACAATAACGGGATCAAAATTGAGGAGGAGTATGGCCTGATGACTGCCGCGGGGTTCACGCTGGCAGATTATGCTGTGTCGGAAGCGGATTTCGTGAGCCTTTGGGACTGCTATGATCAACTGCTCTCAGCGGCGCAGCAGCTAAACAGCTATCTCTCCGGGACGGAGGAGACCAACGCTCTGCTCTATGTCCGCAACATTTCCACCGAAACAGTCTACACGAATGTTGATGCGTGGAAAAACCGCAGCATTGACCAGGTGGAGGCGCTGTACCTTGCGGATACGGAGGCCACCGGCACCGGGACCTATTATTACTGTAAGGAGACGGAAAACGCACAGGAGACCACCGTCTCTCTCATGGGCGATGCGGACAGTCTGGAGACTTACGGGCAACTGTTGTTGTCGGAGCTTCGCTCCGCCGGTTCCGGCTATTATGAGATTTTTCTCGGACTGGACACCAACTATCCTCTTCGCACCTCCTCCTCTTACACGACAATGCGGGAGTTTGAGGAGTGGAATCAGAGCAATCTCTTTTATCCGTTCAATACGGTGCTGGTGTTTATTGTCATGCTGGGGCTCACCGCCCTGATGCTGGTTTTCGCCGTGCGGCAGACCGGCCGCGCGGCGGAGGATGAGGAGATTCATCCGGCGGGGATGGATCGCTTCCCGCTGGAGCTTATGATGCTCGGAGATCTGCTGCTGTGGTTTTTTCTCATCTACTGGTTGCTGAATGCGGCATCGTTTGTGCATACGGATCTCGTATATTCCACCGCTGCTTATCTCACGGACTCCGTTTTCAGCGGTGCTGCTGCGGCTGCCCTCTGCGTCATCCTGCTCGCGTGGGAGCTGAAGCGGTATGGGCGGCGCGTGAAGGAAAAGTCCGTCGGCGGCAGTCTGATCAGGACACTGGTGAGGTGGATCCGGAAAATGTCGGAAAAAGCCAGGAAGGCGGCCGCTAAGAGCGGTCAGGCAGGGGCGCAGATCCGTCCTGTAATCGTCTGTTTCCTTGGATTTACCCTGATTCAGATGATTGTTATGTTTTTCATTCTGCGTTGCTGGTATCAGATATACAGCCCGCTTCCGGCAATTATTCTGCTTTTGCTTCTCCTTGTCTTTGACATTGTCGTCCTGCTCCGGCTGGTTCGCCGGGCGATTGAGCGGGAACAGCTCCGGACAGGGATGGAGGAGATTGCCCGCGACAATCTGGACTATCAGGTGGACGCGGAGGATTTCACAGAGGGAAACCGCGGTACGGCTGAGACGCTGAACCATGTGCGGGAGGGAGTGAAGCAGGCGGTGGAGACAGAGATGAAGAGTGAGCGCTTAAAGACGGATCTCATCACAAATGTTTCCCACGACATTAAGACGCCGCTGACCTCCATCATCAACTATGTGGATATCCTGAAGCGCGAGAATTTTGAGGATGAGCGGATTGCCGGATATATCGAGATTCTCGACCGCAAATCCCAGCGGATGAAGCAGCTGACGGAGGATCTGGTGGAAGCCGCCAAGATCAGCTCCGGCGTCATCAATCTGGATATGCAGAGAATCGACTTAAAGCAGCTTCTTCTGCAGGCGATCGGCGAGATGGAGGAGAAGTTCGATGCGCGGAACCTCACGATCATCACGGATCTGACGGAGGGGGATATGCACATCCGGGCGGACGGGCGGCGGATGTACCGCGTCATTGAAAATCTTCTGAATAACGCGGCAAAATATTCCATGCCGGGCTCGCGGGTTTACATCAGCGGGGAGAACCGGCACAGGAAGGTCGTTTTTACGATCAAAAACATGTCCGAATATCCGTTGAATCTCAGCGCGGAAGAGATGACAGAGCGGTTTGTCCGCGGCGATGTCTCCCGAATGACGGAGGGGAGCGGTCTGGGACTGGAGATCGCGAAAAATCTGACTACAATGCAGGGCGGCGAGCTTTGGATTTACCTGGACGGCGACCTGTTCAAGGTGACGGTGAGCTTTTCTGAGGAGTCGGACTCTGTCGCAATTTTACGATGAGAATTTCTTGAGGACAGGCATAATCTTTTTTATAATTACTTTATAAAAGAAAGACAGGAGGCCTGTGGGATGGAGAGAATGCGTTACATGATATCGGATGCAGCCAATCGGATTCAGGTAGAATCGCATGTGCTGCGCTACTGGGAGGAAGAACTGGAACTGGAGGTGCCCCGCAATGAGATGGGGCATCGTTATTATACAGAAGAAAATATACGGCAGTTTGAGCAGATCAAGAAGCTGAAGGCGGAAGGGTTTCAGTTGAAGGCCATCAAGATGATGATCCACAATACGACAGCCGGGGATGAGGAGATGGAAGAAGAGCTTGCCGACGATGCAGTCGGGGAGCTTTCTTTGTCGAAGCCGCAGGAGACGGCGCCTGTGCAGGAAGAACAGCTCTCCCAGTTGGAACAGTTTCAACTGATGATGAGCGAGATTGTCCGCGCTGCCATCGCGGAGAACAATCAGGCGCTGGGTCTGGAGATCGGCGCGCAGGTGGAGGAGAAGGTGATCAAGGAGATGAATTACCTTATGCGCGAGCGGGAAGAGCAGGAGGAAGAGAGGTTCCGCAGACTGGACGAGGCCATCCGGAGCCGGCAGCGGCGCACCCCGCGAGAAAAACGAAAATTTTTCCATGCACCCATTCACAAAGCGGAGGAAATGGGGTAGACTATGGAAAGAAAAATTACAGCACGAGGAGTACATAGCTATGAATATTGTGGTTTTGGCCGGCGGATTGAGCACGGAGCGCGACGTTTCCCTGACGACGGGCAGCATGGTGAGCCGGGCGCTGCGGGAGCGGGGGCACCGTGTGATCATGCTGGATGTCTATCTGGGTTATGAGAGGGAGGATTGCGATATCGCGGATGTTTTCTCCCATTCGGAGGAGGTCGGTGTGACCGCCGGAGCCATTTCGGCCGAGGCGCCGGATCTGGCGCAGGTTAAGGCGATGCGCGGCAACTCGCCGGACGGCTTTTTCGGCCCGAATGTGATCCGCATCTGTCAGGCGGCGGATTTTGTCTTTATGGCTCTCCACGGGGAAAACGGGGAGGACGGCAGGATTCAGGCGGCCTTTGACCTTCTCGGTATCCGCTATACCGGCACGGGATATTTAAGCAGCGCGCTGGCCATGGACAAGGGCATTTCCAAGGAGATGTTTGAGGCGGCAGGAATCCCGACGCCGCACGGCATTTCCATGAAAAAGGAGGCGCCGGTCGCCTTTGCGCAGACGGGGATGACGTTGCCCTGTGTGGTGAAGCCCTGCTGCGGCGGTTCCAGCATCGGTGTTTCCATCGTTCGCACGGAGGAGGAGTTTGACGAGGCGTTGGCGCACGCTTTTCAGTTTGAAGAGAAAGTCATCGTCGAGGATTATGTGAAGGGCAGGGAGTTTTCCGTCGGAGTGATCGATTATGAAGCGCTTCCCGTCATAGAGATCGCGCCCATCGAGGGCTTTTACGATTACGCGAACAAGTACAAGGCGGGGAGCACCGTTGAGACCTGTCCGGCCGATCTTCCCGCGGAAATCGCGGAGCGGATGCAGCAGATCGCGGTGCAGGTCTGTGAGACGTTGGGGCTTGACACCTACTCCCGCATGGATTTTCTGCTGAATGATAAAAATGAATTGTTCTGTCTGGAGGCCAACACGCTTCCCGGGATGACGCCCACCAGCCTTCTTCCGCAGGAGGCGGCGGCAGTCGGGATGGACTTCCCGACGCTCTGTGAGCATCTGATTCAGATTTCGCAGGAGAAGTATTAGTAGCGGAACATGCTTGTATTGAATGTGTTTTCTGCACAAAATTACAGAAAAGATAGTATAAAGGAGCAATATCATGCACTCCATGACTATGGAAAATATAGCCCGCGCCTGCGGCGGCACTTTTTACGGCGACAGCGGCGCTCTCTCACGGGAGGTTACCGGTGTCGTCATTGACAGCCGACAGGTCCAAAAGGACTTTCTCTATATCGCCATGCGCGGGGAGCGCGTGGACGGCCACCGCTTTATCCCGGATGTCTTTGCAAAAGGAGCGGCGGCGGTGATTTCGGAGGAGATTTTAGATGACCCTGCCGGGCCGTATATTCTGGTGGATTCGTGTCCGCAGGCATTGAAAGATATCGCGGAGTTTTACCGCTCCACCCTCACTATTCCCATCGTCGGCATTGCGGGGAGCGTGGGGAAAACCAGCACGAAGGAGATGATCTCCGCTGTTTTGGCGCAGAAGCTCTGTGTGCTGAAGACAGAGGGGAATTTTAACAACGAGATCGGTCTGCCGCTGACGCTCCTCCGCATCCGGCCGGAGCATGAGGCAGCCGTGGTCGAGATGGGGATCTCGGATTTCGGCGAGATGCACCGCCTTGCAAAGATGGCGCGGCCGGACATCTGCGTGATGACAAACATCGGACAGTGCCATCTGGAGAATCTGATCGACCGTGACGGTGTCCTGCACGCGAAGTCGGAGATGTTTGACTATCTGAGACCGGATGGTGTGATCGTTTTAAACGGCAACGATGATAAGCTGGATATCATAGAGGAGAAAAACGGTGTTCGCCCTGTCCGCTATTTTGTGGAGGACGGGACGGTGCTCTCTCCGGAGCATGACTGCTTTGTGACGGCGGACTCCATTGCAAATCATGGGGTGAAGGGGATGGAGGCGGTTCTGCATTTTCACGGCGAAGATGCGGAGGATTGCCCGGTCTGTGAGCCGATTCCGGGACTTCATAACATTTACAATGCCTGCGCCGCGGCCTGCGTGGGGGATGCCCTCGGACTTTCCCATGCGGAAATCTGTGCGGGAATCGCCCATGCGGGGACGATTGAGGGCCGGACGAACCTGATCGAGACCGGCGGCATCGTGATTATCGATGACTGCTACAATGCCAATCCGGTTTCCATGCGGGCTTCGCTGGATGTACTGGCACACACGGAGGGCCGACAGATTGCGGTGCTCGGCGATATGGGCGAGCTGGGACAGGACGAGCGGGCGCTCCACCGCGCGGTGGGGGCGTATGCGGCGGGCAAGGGAATCGACCGGATTTTCTGCACCGGCACGCTCTCGGAGGAGATTGTAAACGGCGCGATGCCGGCCTGCGCAGCCGAACATTTCGACGATGTCGATGCGCTTCTTGCGCCGCTCTTATCTTACATAAAAAAAGGGGATGCCATTCTGGTCAAGGCATCCCATTTCATGAAATATTCTGTTATTGTCGCCGCTCTGCAAAAAGCGGCAGAGGATCGATCTTTTAATATGTAAAATCCGGTTCTTTCGCGCGGTCCAGCATCTTCTGGATCGCGTTTTGCGTGGTGGAAGCCAGCGCCTTTTTTTCTTCCTTCGAGAGTTCCTTGGGATAAATCGGCGTGCCGTACTGCACGATCACATGGGTCGGCTCCACCCGCGGGATATGATCCTCCAGTATATGTCTGGTGTTGGAGATGGCGATGGGGATGATCGGGCATCCGGTTTTTTCCGCAATCTTCAGGCTCCCGTTCTTGAAAGGGATCATCTCCTCGGAATCTCCCCGTGTTCCTTCCGGAAAGATGCACATGGAAATGCCTTTTTTGACCTGTTCAATTCCCTCCAGAATCACCTGAACTCCCTGCTTCATGTCGTCGCGCTTCATGAAGAGGCAGTAGAGACGGCGCATCCAGATGTTCAGCAGAGGGATTTTCTCAATATCATCCTTGGAGATATATCCGGTCAGAGTCGGACAGAGAGAATAGGTGATGATGATGTCGAAAATACTGTTGTGGTTTGCCACATAGAGTACGGCCTGATCGGTTGGGATATTCTCATGGCCGATCACCGTCGTCTTTACGCCACAGATACGGTTGATCACACCGAGAGCCCACTGTACCATCCGAAGACTGCTGATGTCCCGTTTGTACGGGTTGACCTTCCCGATCAGGTATTCGATCCCCAGAACCGGAATTCCGACAATCAGATATAAAACGGCGAATCCTAACGCCAGAATTGTCCTTAGCATGATGGCTTCCTCCCAAATCACATACATAATAAATCTAGCACACTTTCCGAATCCCGTCAACGATTTGCCATGGAAGGATTTGTATAGATAAATCCGATATGTAAATGACGCGGCAGATACCAGCGACATGTTTTCAGGCAACTTTTGTAGGGGCGCTTTTAGCTGAGACGAAATCCACCGCTTATGGAGACTTAGGCGCGAAGGCTCTCCTGAGCGTCTTAGCCGGAGTTAGCGGTTAGTTTGTCGAAGCGTTGCCCCGGTTGCCTGAAAACATGTCCGTAGTATTGTCTGCGTCCTGTACAAATAGATGAAACTTCCTTTGCATAAATTTTCACTGCCTTTCATAGGATGGAATGAGGAATCGTAAGGGAAGGATAGTTTATGGGGCGAAAGCCGTACATTTTGCTGGTTGTGCTGCTCGGTGTGCTTCTGACCTGCGGCTGTTCACTGCAGAAAGCCGGAACGGAAAAGATCCGGGATCTGGATTATACGGTCCTTGCGGAGACGGAGATTCCGGAGGCACTGCTGGAGAAAATCACGGAGAATCAGTCGGATGATCTGAAAATGACATACCGGGAGGATGACTACCTCTATATCGTCCGGGGATTCGGCATGCAGGAGACGGGCGGATACAGCATCCGGATGCAGGAACTGTATCTGGCGGAGAATGCCATATATTTCGATGCGGATCTGATCGGGCCGGAGAACGGGGAGGATGTGGAGAAAGCCGTGAGCTATCCGTATATCGTGATCAAGACAGAGCGTCTGGAAGAAAATGTAATTTTTGAATGAAAAATATGCAGGAGGGACAGTATGGAGCTTTCAACAACCCGAATACCGATGGAGCGGGAGCGGGGCGAGGCCTCGGTTCAGGCGACATTTGATGAGGTATATAATCTGCCGGACTATCTGCCGGATCTTTTTTCTGTGATACTGGCGGATGCAGAGGCGCAGGTGGATGAAACCAAATGCGGCGCGGGGCACGTGACAGCGCGCGGGGAAATCCGCTACCGGGTTTTGTACAGAACAGAGCAGAACGAGTGGAAGATCGCCTGTCTGGAGGGGAAGATCCCGTTTCAGGAGAAAATTGCCGTGGAGAATATGGATGAGTTCGACATGGCGCAGGTTGAACCGGTTCTGGAGGATCTGTCGGTCCGGATCGCCAACGCCCGTAAGCTGAGTGTTCGCGCATTGCTTGAGCTTTCAGCCACGGGGTGGGAGCGTTATGATGTGGATGTTCCCGTCGGCGTTGAGGCAGAAAAAATGCCGGAGTTTCTAATGCGGGAGCGGGAGTTTTTGGAGCTTCGTTATCAGGGGGAGGAAATCTGCCGCATCCGCGAGGAGATCCGACTGGCCTCCGGCAAACCGAATATCCGCCGGATTCTCTGGCAGCAGGCGCAGGTTTTCGGGCTGGAGGAGAGAGTTTCGGCAGGCGCCGTCAGCATACAGGGAGAAATTCAGGTGTTTGTTGTCTATGCCGGGGAGGAGAACGGCGGCCTGGTGTGGTTTCAGGAGAAGGTACCGTTTCTGTGTGAGTTTGAAATTCCGGAGGCGGACAGCAGTGTGGTCCCGTATATCGTGGCGGAGGTAAAAAATATTTCCTGCAGTAGCGGAGAGGATGACGATCGGGAGTCGCGGGTCATCCTGGTGGAGGCGGGTCTTTCCGCAAATATCCGCCTGTATGCGGAACGGAAGCAGGAGATGCTCTGCGATGCGTATGCACTGGATCATGAGCTGATTCTGAAAAAGGATGCCGTTTCGTGCGCCGGGCTGCGCATGAAGAATACATCCGTCTGCCGCGTCAACGACACGATACAGATTGAAGCGCAGGGGAGCGATATTCTGCAGATCTGTGCCGGATTCGGAACGGTTGAGACGGACCGCCGGACGCGGACCGCGGACGGTATCCGGGTGGAAGGCGCTGTCCGGATTCGTATCCTTTATCTGACCAGCAGCGACACTTCACCTATAGAAGCGGCGGAAGGGGCGCTTCCGTTCCAACACACCATCGAGATTCCGGGTCTCATGCCGGAGGATGAGGTCAGACTGCGGCATTCGGTGGATTCGCTTTCCTTTTTGATGAAGGGCAGCCGGGAGGCGGAGGCACAGGCGGCCGTCAGCCTGCAGGCGATGGTTGTGTCGGCCGGGGAGACGGAGCTGATCCGCGGGATGGAAGAAACGGAATTTCCCATCGGGGAGCGCAGCGCGCAGCCGTCCATGGTTGGGCTGACGCTGACGGCAAAGGATACGCTCTGGGATGTTGCGAAGCGATATCACACAACGATTGAACGGATCCGGAAAACGAACCGGCTTGAGTCGGATACCGCCGCGGCGGGAATGAAGCTGCTGGTGCTGAAGCAGCTTCCCGAACAGCTGTAGGGAACGGATTATTACATAAATATTACAAAAGAGTGTGAATTATTTCTGAAAAATGTCTTT
Source organism: Clostridiales bacterium (assembly GCA_021205085.1). Taxonomy (GTDB): domain Bacteria; phylum Bacillota; class Clostridia; order Lachnospirales; family Lachnospiraceae; genus Eubacterium_I. The sequence continues at coordinate 27,694 of JAJPYF010000130.1, forward strand.
TTGTATTGAAATTTGATCAGGTTGATGGTATACTGTGGAACACCAAGGCGGGTTATGCCTTTCACACAGATTGAAACCGACAATCAGGATGATTCCTTTTACGAAGAGACAGGAGCAGAGATATTTTATGAGAAAGAAACTGATCGCCATAAGCCTGGTCATAGCCATGATGCTCGGATGCACGCAGATGGCCGGAGCGACAAGCCTTTCAACTGCAAAGAGTAAAAAGAGTGAGGCGCAGAGCAATCTGAGCGCGGTTCAGAGCGAGATCAGCAGCATCGAGTCCAAACAGGCGAGCCTTCAGTCGCAGATTGACGAGCTGGATGCGGAGCTTGTACAGGTCATTATCGATATTAATACGACACAGGCGGACATTGAGGCGAAAAAGGTCGAGCTGGCTCAGGCAGAGGCAGACCTTGAGACGGCAAAGGAGACCGAGGCAGAGCAGTACGAGTCCATGAAGGAACGGATTGTGTACATGTATGAGAATGGTGATTCCTCTTTCCTGACAGCGCTCATGGGAGCCGACAGCTTTGCAGACGTTTTGAATAAGATTGAGAGTTACTCCACCGTATACGATTACGACAGGACGCTTCTGATTGAGTACCAGAATACCAAGCTTGAGGTTGAGGATCTTGTCGCTCAGGTGGAGAACGAAAAGGCGGAGTTAGAGGAGATTGAGGCTACATACGAGGAGCAGCAGGCAGAGCTTGAGGCGGTGAAGGCGCAGAAGAGCAGCGAGTTGTCTGATTATGCGGCGAAGCTGGCTGAGGCAGAGAGCCTTGCGGCGCAGTATCAGGAGACGATTGAAGAGCAGAACGCGATCATTGCGGCGGCACAGGCAGCCGCGACATCGACTACGGTCGGTTCGGTCACGAGCGGTTCCTCCAGTGTTTCCTCCGGAAGCTCGAGTTCCTCCTCGACATCCAGCTACAGCGGTAGCGGTTCCGGTTCGGCGGTAGCCAGCTATGCCTGCCAGTTTTTGGGGAATCCGTATGTATACGGCGGAACGAGCCTGACCGACGGATGTGACTGCTCCGGTTTTGTCATGAGTGTGTACGCGCATTTCGGTGTCTCTCTTCCGCACAGCTCCAGCGCATTGCGTTCGGTGGGAACCGGTGTGTCGGTGTCTGATATGCAGCCGGGCGATATCGTCTGCTACAGCGGACATGTGGGCATCTATGTGGGGAACAACACGATCATCAATGCGTCAAGCCCTTCGACCGGTATCAAGTATTCGAGCGCTACATACAAGACCATTCTGGCGGTGCGCAGGATATTCTAGCACGGAATAAATAAGACGTATCGAGTCGGTGTGATCCGTTTGGGTCACACCGCTTTTCTTTGTCGGGCAAAACCGGGATATTCCCCTTTCTTTTTCCTTTCAGGTGTGGTATGATGTCTTTTGGGTTTGCCGCACTAAAGCGTTAATGCGTTTGGGCGGTAAATTCCAAAGAACATAGCGGAGGAGAAGAAAATGATAGCGAAGCGTCTGAGGAGATCTCTGGATACATCGATCTGCATCCGGGATATCTTTGAGGAGGGGAAAAAGCTTGCCGATGTCTATGGCAAGGAGAATATTTTTAATTTTACGATTGGCAATCCCAGCGTGGAACCGCCGGCCATTGTCAATGAGGCAATAAAGGAGATTCTGGATACGGAGGATCCGACATCCCTCCACGGGTATCCGGCGAATGTAGGCCACCCGGATGTCCGGGCGCATATCGCGGAATATCTGAATAAGACTTATGGCTGTAATTATGATGAGAACGGCATTATCATGACGGTAGGCGCGGCGGCGGCCATCGTGGTCATCGCCAACGCGCTCCTGGATCAGGGCGATGAGGTTGTCACCTTCGCCCCCTATTTCTGGGAATACAAGAGTTATGTAGAGTCTCTCTATGGGAAGCTGGTACCGGCACTGTGCAACATGGAGACGCTGCAGCCGGATCCGGTTACGTTCGAGGCGGCGCTCAGCCCCCGGACACGGTTTGTGATCATCAACACACCGAACAATCCGACCGGTGCGGTCTACACAGAGGAGTCCATCATTGCCGTGACGGATATCCTGAAGCGGAAGCAGGAGGAGTACGGCCATCCGATCTATCTGGTGTCGGATGAGCCCTACCGGAAGCTGGCATATGATATCGAGGTGCCGTATCTGACCCATTACTATCAGAATACGATTGTGGTATACTCTTACAGTAAGGCGCTCTCGATTCCGGGCGAGCGGATCGGCTATCTGGCGATGGAGCCCTGTGTGCAGGACATGCGGGATCTCTATGCGGGCATGACGGCGTCCATGCGCTACCTCGGATATGTGAACGCACCGTCGCTTCAGCAGAAGATGTTGCTGAAATGCGTGGATGCTTCCGTGGATATCAATATTTATAAGAAAACGAGGGATATTCTCTATCAGGGACTGGTGGATATCGGTTATACCTGTATTCATCCGGACGGCGCGTTTTATCTCTTCATGAAAGCGTTGGAGCCGGATGACTTTCAGTTCTGCAAGGAGGCCAAAAAGGAGAAAATCCTGATGGCTCCGGGTGCGGCATTCTCCGGGCCGGGATGGGTGCGCATCTCCTACTGCGTGCCGGATGAGGTCGCGGCGAGGAGCCTGCCGGCGTTCCGGAGACTCTATGAGAGATATCAGAATCAATAAGGAGCCGATTAAAGGAAAAAATCACAGTATGAGCATAGCCGGTGAGAAAGAGCAATCCGTATATATATATGCATACCGCTGGCCCGGCGGGCAGGAGCTGCCGAGCCATGAGCTTTTGCGGCGGGCAGTATCCCACTATCTCGGCACAGAGATCGCGAAAATAACGGTCTGTCGGGATGAGGAGCACGGAAAGCCTTATATCCGGGAGCTTTTGCAGGTTCATTTTTCAATTTCACACAGTGCGGACCGGTGGGCTTGTGCCGTAAGCGGTGCTGAGGTGGGATTGGATCTGCAGGAGGCGAGAATTGCCGACGGGGAAAAGCTTGCCCGTCGGTTTTTCCATCCGTCGGAGATTGCGTGGCTTGCGGAGAACGGTTTTGAGGAGTTTACCAGGCTCTGGACCTGCAAGGAGAGCTATGTCAAGTATACCGGAACCGGCCTCAGGGAAGGTCTGGATTATTTTTCCGTGGTGGACGGCAGCCTGCCGGTCTGCCAGCAGGAGATCTCCTTTCGTGAAGGGTTTTATATGGTGGTGACGACGGGAGAACAGGTCCCGGTTCATCTGTTTTGTGAGGACTGACGCGGAGAAGAGCGTGTAAAGGGATGGGGATATGAACACAGAGAATACGGGAGGCCAGAGATGAATCGTACATTTTTAATCAACGGACAGATCTACAGAGACTGTCACTTTGAGAGCGGTGTGCTGGAGATGACAGACGGGAAAATCGCGCTTCATCCGGCGGATTTTGCTCTGCCGGAATGCGCATCGGTTCTTGATGTTTGCGGGAAACGGATTGTCCCGGGTTTTATCGATATCCATACCCACGGCGCGGTGGGAGTCGATGTGAACGGCGCCGATGTTGAGGGATTGGAAAAGATCGGAAGATTTTTTGCGGAGAACGGGACAACCGGGTGGCTGTGTTCTGTTCTGACGGATACGCCGAAGCAGACGGGGTGCGCGATCGGGGCGTACCGGGAGTACCGCAGACGCCGGGAGGACTCCGGCGACGCGGTATCGGGAGCCGGACTGCTGGGGATTCATCTGGAGGGGCCGTTTTTGTCTCCGGTTTACCGGGGCGCCATGCCGGAGCATCTGCTTCGCACCGGCGACGCGGCACTGGTAGCGGAGTATCAGAAGCTGGCGGACGGCGGCATCCGCTATATCACGGTCTCACCGGAGGTGGACGGCGTGATCGAGATGATTCCTGCCTTGAAGGAGCTGGGAATCGTGGTGTCGATCGGTCATTCCGGCGCGGATTATGCCACGGCCATGCAGGCCATCCGCGCAGGTGCAGCGGCGGCTACGCACACGGGAAATGCGATGCGGCTTCTGCATCAGCATGAGCCGGCGATATTCGGCGCCGCTCTGGAGTCCGATATCTACTGTGAGATGATCTGCGACGGCCGGCACCTTCATCCGGGAACTGTCCGTCTGATTGCGAAGACGAAGGGGATGGACCGGGTCGTGGCAATCACGGATTCGATCATGGCAGCAGGTCTTCCGGACGGGAAATACCATCTGGGCGTCAATCCGGTGGTCGTCAAAGACGGCGATGCTGTTTTGGAGTCTGACGGAACCCGCGCGGGATCGACGCTGACACAGGCACAGGCGCTGAAAAATCTGCTCGCCTTTACCGGAAAACCGCTGGAAGAGATTTTGCCGCTGCTGACTGAGAATCCGGCGCGGCTGACCGGCTTTTTTGACCGCAAGGGTTCCATTGCGGAAGGGAAGGATGCTGATCTGACGATTCTGGATGAGGACAACAATGTCGATCAGGTCTATGTCGGCGGTGTGAGAGTGGTCTGAGAAGCAGTGTATGAGCACTCTCCGGTTATTTCGGAGTTTCAGTGACAAGACACCTGACTAAGCATATGTGTTGACGTTTTGCAGGGAATCGATTATAATACCTCGGAAGCGGAAGGTTTCCGTTATATTTTGTCTAAGTCAGGAGTCCGGTTATGGAAAAGGTAAAAAAGTTTTTAAAAAGAAAGAATATTGAGATTTCGCTGAAGCGATACGGCATCGACGCACTGAGTGCGATGACGCAGGGACTGTTCTGCACCTTGTTGATCGGAACGATCCTCAACGCTTTGGGAACGCAGCTACACATTCCGTTTCTGACGATGACGATTGCCACCGTCAACGGAACCGACTATACGGTAGGTGGATTGGCCTCCGCCATGAGCGGTCCGGCTATGGCCGTCGCCATCGGCTACGCGCTGCAGAGTCCGCCGTTGGTGTTGTTTTCGCTGGTTTCGGTCGGCTTCGCCTCCAACGCGCTGGGCGGAGCGGGCGGACCTTTGGCGGTCTATTTTATTGCAATCATCGCGGCCGAGGTCGGAAAGGCCGTATCGAAGGAGACGAAGATTGACATTCTCGTCACGCCCATTGTCACGGTATGCGTCGGTATTCTGGCTGCTGCAGGACTGGCTCCCATTCTCGGAAGCGCAGCGATGAAGCTGGGCGATCTGATTATGGTCGCGACCACGCTGCGGCCGTTCCTCATGGGAATTCTGGTTTCGGTTCTGGTAGGCATTGCCCTGACGCTGCCGATTTCCTCGGCGGCGATCTGTGCCGCTCTGGGGCTGACCGGGCTGGCAGGCGGCGCCGCGCTCGCCGGATGCTGTGCACAGATGGTCGGATTTGCCGTGATGTCCTTTAAGGAAAACCGTGTCGGCGGGCTGATTTCCCAGGGCATCGGAACTTCCATGCTGCAGATGAGTAATATCATTAAAAACCCGCGGATCTGGATCGCGCCGATCGTGACTTCCGCGATCACTGGCCCGCTCGCAACCTGTGTTTTCGGGCTGGAGATGAACGGGACGCCGGTTTCCTCCGGTATGGGCACCTGCGGGCTTGTGGGACAGATCGGGGTCTACACCGGCTGGGTGAGCGATATTGCAAGCGGAGTCAAATCGTCGATCACGGCTGGGGATTGGATCGGACTGATCCTGATTTCCTTTGTACTCCCGGCAGTCATCTGCCCGCTGATCAATCTGCTGATGAAAAAGATCGGCTGGGTGAAAGACGGGGATCTGAAGTTAGATTAAAAGATATTGAAAAAGCGGTTCCGTAACCGTATCGCCGGAAGATTGCGATATGGGGACGGAGCCGCTTTTATGTCAGATGTAACGGTTAATGCTTTGCAGAAGCATTTTTCCCCTTTGTCAGCATAGCTTGGATCACGCCCTTGGGATCCCGGATCAGCAGACTGATGATCCAGATCACCAGGCCGAGCGCGACGACAGCCAGGCCGAGATAAAGATCATTCAGCATATCCGCGGGCTCCGGCGTGAAATACGCCGCGCCGAGCTCGGCATATTCAAAGACGGCATCCACCAGCCACATCAGGGAAGCGCCCCAGTACATCCAGCACAGGATGCCGGTTTTCATCGGGTTTTCCGGTGCGTTTTTATACCAGATCGCGGTGGACGCTACCGCGGCAAAGACGGTTATCAGTAAGGTCATAACAGGACAGCTCCTTTATTTTTAATGTGAAAAGCAGGCTTAGCGCTGTCTCTCTGTCTGCAGGGTGCGCGCAGCTCTTTTCTCCATCACGGAGGAGACCGCAACCATGCCGATCCATACGACCGTGACAAGGGCTGCCATGGATACGCCGACTGTGCTCATCTCGCGCAGCATTCCCGCCATGTCCTCCGGATTCGCGGCGGCTGTAAGGAACGGGAAGTACGGGGTGATCTCTCCGTGCCATAAATGCTCAAAGCACAGGAGGGCGGAACCTCCCCAGAGCATTTTATTGAGCCATTTCAGCTTCCGGGATAAGGGAAGGCTGACTTCACTCACGCCATTCTCCATAGTCTGAGCGGAGATTTCTGCGGAGGCAGATTCGTTCTTCTGCTCCTTTTTCTGTAATATTTTTGTGACAGCGGTCGTGGCGACTGCCTCAGCCGCAGGTACAAGAAAACATGCCATTTTATTTTCCTCCTGTTTAAATCTAACAAAAAGTGTAGCAGGAAACGCAGAAGAAATCAATCGGAAATTTGTCGGATTTGGTTTTCAATCATCCGAAGATGAGTATCAATCTTTGAGGTACAGAATTATCAAGCACATAAAAACAAGAGCAAGACAAGTAATGTAAGATGATATATAATGGAAACTCTGGTGGAGTTAAAATGTTGCAACTAACTTGCAACTAACTTGCAATCTAGTTGCAAGTTTTCGTTTGGTATTCTGGGAACGAAAGGGGAAATTTTATGTCAGGAATATTATATGGTGTCGGCGTTGGGCCGGGTGATTCGGAGCTGATGACATTGAAAGCGGTGCGGTTGATCGGGGAGGCGGATGTCATCGCGGTGCCGGGAAAGGATCCTGCCGCGACGGCGGCATATCAGATTGCAGCCGGTGCGGTGCCGGAAATTGCCATGAAAGAGCTTGTGGGTATTTTCATGCCGATGGTTCATGACGCAAAGGAGCGGGAGCAGTATCACCGGCAGGGAGCAGAGATTCTGGAGGCACTTCTGGACGAGGGAAAAACGATTGCCTTTCTGACGCTGGGTGATGTGACAGTCTATTCGACTTTTTCCTATATTCAGAGGATAGTGGAGGCGGACGGCTATCTCTGCAGACTGGTCAGCGGCGTGCCGTCTTTTTGCGCGGCAGCGGCTGAGCTGGGCATTTCCCTCGGATTGGGGAAGGAGCCGATCCATATCTATCCGGAGGTGCAAACTCTGACGGAGGAGCTGTCAAAGGAGGGAACGGTTGTCCTGATGAAATCCGGAAGTCGGCTTCGGGAGGTCAGAGAGAGTCTGCAGAAAAGCGGGCGTGACGCCGTCATGGTGGAAAATTGCGGGATGTCCGGCGAAAAAATATACCGCCATGCCGATGAGATACCGGACACAGCGGGATATTTTTCAATCATCCTGTCGAGATAAGGGGATTTTGCGCTATTCCTGTGCGGACCGGATCCGTTTCAGCGGAATGTTCAGCAGCGGGTACAGTACAAATGCGAGAATTAGCCCGACGCTGCCCTGTACGACGCTTCCGGGAATTCCGGCGACGGAGGCCGCCCATCCGAAAATAAAGCCCTCGCTTACGCAGTAGCCTCCGGCAACAAATATGATGTCGATGAGGCCGCAGAGGACGACGCGGATCTGCGGATGGATACGGGAGGCAATCCGGCTGTGCCAGAGTTTGCAGCCGCAGAGTGCGATCATTCCTTTGATGATGAAGGTGATCGGTACATAGATAAAATATCCGGTCAGCATGTCAGCCATGGCTGATCCGATGGCGGCGGCGAAAAACGCGCATGCCGGGTCGAGAAAAATCGCGCAGAGGATGACGAGGGAGTCGCCGGGGTGGATGTATCCCTGTGTCAGAGCGGTGGGAATCTGGATGCACATGGTCGCCACGCAGGTCAGGGCGGCGAAGAGTGCGGAGAGCACCAGTTTTTTTGTTGTAAAGTTTTTCATAAAAATCAACCTTCCTTCTTTACAAGTCGTTTTTCTATGATTATAATCAAATCTGGATATATGAAAATACCCAAAATCATATTATTTTTAAATGCCAGAAAGGGTGCCCGGATATGCTTACTTACTCTTTTGAAAACCTCGGCGGCGACGCCATGTATACCTATCTTTACAAATGTATGAGGGCAGATATTATGTCCGGTGCTTTAAGCAAAGGGGAGCGGCTGCCGTCGAAGCGCACCTTTGCGCGGCATCTGGGCGTAAGCACCATCACGGTTGAGAATGCCTATGCCCTGCTGCAAACGGAGGGGTATATCTACTCTGAGCCGAAGCGGGGGTATTTCGTATCGGATATCCAGAAACCGTTTGGGAGTGCGGGTTCCCCGCAGAAGAGAAGTTCTGGCATGGAGACAGGGCCAGATTACACAGAAAACAAGAGGCCAGATGACAATGTAAACGGATGTGTTGGGCAGAATGATCCCGCACCGGAATGGTATGCGGATTTTTCAAGCAATCAAACCCGGCCGGAAAATTTTCCTTTTTCCGTCTGGACCAAGCTGAACCGTCAGGTGATGGCGGATCAGGGGGCGCATCTTCTGCAGAATCCGCCGGGCGGCGGCGTATATGAGCTGCGAGCGGCCATCGCTGCCCATTTACGGGATTTTCGGGACATGCATGTCTCGCCGGAGCAGATCATTGTCGGCGCAGGGACGGAGTATTTATATGGAATGCTGATTCAGCTTCTGGGATTTGACAGCATCTACGCCATGGAGGATCCGGGATATCAGAAGATCGGAAATATTTATGAGGCGCACGGGGTCTCCTGCCGGTACATTGAGTTGGATCGCTGCGGGATGCGGCCGGAGCTTCTGGAGGATTCTGGGGCGAACGTGATTCACATTTCCCCCTCCCATCATTTCCCGACGGGAATCACCATGCCGATCAGCCGGAGGTACGAGCTTCTGGGCTGGGCAGCCAGAGCGGAAGGCCGGTATATTATTGAAGACGATTATGACAGCGAGTTCCGCATGTCCGGGAAGCCGATCCCGACGCTGCAGAGCATCGACCGGAACGATCAGGTCATCTATATCAATACGTTTACCAAGAGCCTGGCCTCCACGATCCGGATCAGCTATATGGTACTGCCGGAGCCTTTGCTGGAGAAGTTTCGCAGACGGCTGGGGTTTTACTCCTGCACAGTGTCCAATTTTGAACAGTATACGCTTGCGGCCTTCATCCGTGACGGGTATTATGAAAAACATATTAACCGGATGCGCAGTAGCTACCGGCGGAAGCGGAATGCGCTGCTGGATGCGATCGCGGGCAGCCCATTGGCGGATATGGTCACAATCTCCGAGGAAGATGCCGGGCTTCATTTTCTGATGCATGTGGACACGGGACTGGAAGATGAACAGATTATTGAGAGGGCCGCACAGCGGGGAATACGGATCACGAGTCTGGCGCATTATTATCATTGTGCGGGGGCGGTTTCGGAGCACACTTTTGTGATCAACTACTCGAATATTGAGGAGGATCGGATCAGGGAAGCGGTGCAGAGTCTGTATGGTGTTTTTTGAAGAGATTAGCAGAAGTTATAAAGGAGGAATGTTGTATGGGATTTTTTGATGATATGGAAAAAAGCCTGTTACAAGCGATTGAAATAGATAAAGGCAATATCCCTCTAGAAGAAAAGGAGAATATGTCTGCACCTACTTTTGTGGCGGTTGATAGGGAAAAGCCGTATTCAACGGAACGGCGACGGGAACAGAAAATGTGTGATAGAAAAGAAATCAATTATGCGGTTGCATGTATTAATGAATTTGGCAGACAGAAGAATTTATCAACAAAGGAATCTTACCTTTATTTAGTGAACTTTAAAGGTATAGAATTTCTGAAAGACTTTTACGATGTGGAACATTTACTTTCTTTTGAAGATGTTGTAGAAGACCTGGCAAGAATTTGCAGAAATAATGGGGGTGCGATTTTATGATTCTTTATCATGGCTCAAATACTGAAATAGAGAAAATTGTCTTCTCCCATACTTACTTGACCCTATGTGCAACGGGTGACAAGATGCACAATCAGATATTGGCACTATAGATAAAATAATGCAAGAGTATTCAAGACATACATTAGATATTAATCAGTAAAGACATAGATGATTTTGCCAAAAATTCCTTTTCATTTCGGCGCAAAATGACTTGCAAACCTGCCCCGGTTCGCATATAATGTAGTCACAAGAAGAACTTCCTTCTTGACTTCGCTAAACGATGACGAGTGACGGTTCTGACTCATCGGTAAAATAAAAACTGACCGAGCGAAGGATAATCCGGCGGGGTTGGATGAAGCATCCATCCTCGCCTTTTTATGCGAGGTACGCACAATGGACTATGAATCTGATTTATATCTTCTGTCGGTTAAATTTATACAGGATTATCCTGTATCTACATACCCTGAACTGATGCACAAGCAGGGACGCCCCTACACCTGTTTGCTCATTGACTCCCACGATGATTATTTCATTTGTGTCCCTTGTCGGTCTGATATTCGGCACAAAAATGCATTTATGTT
>JAJPYF010000112.1:0-1401 GCA_021205085.1 Clostridiales bacterium
CACTATTTATAGGGGCACAACAAAGTCAGGCAAATGAATCTTTTCTATATCCTATTGTATTCTTTCCCTGTCATCCCAAAACTCCACCCAAAAAACAACCAGTACTAAGAGGAGATGTCAGCTATGGAAAATGCCATCAATGCTAAAGAAGAGCAGCCGGTTATCCTTACAATAACCGGGCAGGACGGAGCGGAATATGAGGCGTCATTGATTGCCTGTTTTTGTGCGGGCAGAGAGCAGCGCGATTACTGCGCAGTTTTATCCCATAGGCAGGATCCGAATGGACAATATCCGATCCAGCTGTTCCGGTATAAGCTTACCTCCCAGAATGGGGTAGAGGGGATGGAACTGTCGAATATCGGGGCCGACATGGAATTCGAAGAAGTAAGAGGTAAATTTCTCGAAATGATGTAAGGATATTAAATGAGATTTGCTGTCAATTATAATTCATGATATGATTTCGGACAGTATTTTCTTATGTGAAAACACGAGGCCCGTTTTATGTCACATTCAATGGCTACGATAAAAGCAATTTTGACTTCAGAAGTAATCCGGATGATCACAGAAAAATACCAAGTGGCAGAGGAAGAGGCAATGGATTCTTCGGTTACCCCAGAAGTTTCTTTTTCTGGGTGTCAAATTCTTCCTGCGTCAGCGCGCCGCAATCCAATAACTGCTTTAATTTCATGATTTCATCTGCTACGCTTACCGTCGGCTGTGATGGCTGCGTGGGCTGCTGGTAGGTCGCATTTGTAGAATACTCCCGCATAGACTTATTCGTGGCATCCACAAAATATTTTTCTGAGCCCTTCTGTACATGCTCAATCTTTATGCTGGCGGTTCCGTGGTGGATCTTGATTGTGGAGAAGAGCAGCCCGGTTGAAAAAGAGATGGAGCTTATTTGGTTTAAAGGAATCTCCACCTGCTTCATGCCAACCAGAAGGTTCTTATTCATCAGGATGACACGTTTATTCGTCGATGCCATTAGCCAGGTATGCCCCTCCATGATTCCGGAGGAAACTGCGTTTACGGTCTCTTCCGGCAGTAAGATCGTCTCCAGATAGGTAATTTCTTTTTTCGTACCAAAGGTATCTGCGCCTGGAAGCGATTTAATATAATCGACAAAGCCTTCACCGGTTTCGGCTAACCGCTGCGCTTTCATAGAAGAGTAGAGCTGTTCAATATACTTCTTTGCAGATTTTAAGTCTGCCCCCGTTTCCTCACGCACATATTTGATGGCTTCCACCTTTTTGTCTCCAAAGGTGTCAAAGATGTACTGCGTGTCTAAATTTTCAAACCCCGTCATAACAAGATCCCCCCTAAATGTGTTTGACAGTATTATACTGCCTGTCAGGAATTTGGTCAAATCTACAACCCAGCACCACCATCCTGGTGTTGGTC
>JAJPYF010000112.1:1411-4684 GCA_021205085.1 Clostridiales bacterium
GTGTTGGTCTGCCTTCTATCGGGCTCCATACCCAGACCACAGACTGAAAAATCGTCTGGAAAAGGAAAAATTACAATCCCGCTACACGGGATAATCCTGAACCTCCCCGGAATATTTTCAAAACTGCACCGGCAGACGGTGCCAGCCTGTGTATGCTTTGAAATTCTTTCGCCATCCCCCGACCGGAGCTTCCCTTATGGGTGTGCTCCTTTCCGGTGTTCTCCGGAGGGTTTTGGGGACTGTTTCGGCGCGGCTCCGATGTCTTATATTTTCGCATTGCTTCTCACTCTGTCGCATTAGATTTCTAAACCAATCCGGCATCCAGTGCAAGGGCTGCCCTGACGGCGTACCGGCGCTGTGCGCCTTGTCCCTTGCACAGGAAGACGTCTTGGTTTTGCCCGAAATCAGCGACAGAGGTCGCGAAGCACCTTGAAAATTAAATAAGACGCGGTACCTGCTTGAGCCGAAACATCCAAAATTCCACCTGCAAAAACCGGAAAGGGAGGCGATCACTATGATGATTGACATCACATCTGCTTACATCGCAGACGGTATCGTTACTATCGAGGGAATCGATAGCAGCGAAGAAAACCTGATGCGCATGGAGCGCACCAGGGACGACGGATTTGAAAGAACCGTCTCATTCGTCTTCGATACCAGAGATCGAAAGACTTTTAAGTACCTGTACAATTTCCTGCATCAGCAAAAGAGTGTACAGGCTGCACACCCCGTAAATTACGGGGATGCGATTCATGCCCTGATCGGGATCCGTACATCCATCAGCGGCCGTTACCTGTCAGTGCCATACTAAACCGGCGTTGACAGCTGCACATAAATTTAAAAAAATTGAAAGGAGATCACATTATGGTCACGAAAAAAGAAATGGAAGAGAGAGCCATGCGGCTCAACGAGATGTTAAAAGAACAGGGGGCAGGGTTTTCGATTGCCTGCCACGAGATGTGGAAAGACAATGCACTCCGCCCCACATATACGCTGCATGACGGCTGTAATAATTGCTCACCGAACCTCTATTACGGCGCGTGGTACGATTCTCCAGACCAGGAGGTTTTGTCGTTCCTTGCCGAAATGGCAAAAAGAAATATGCGGTCTGTCGATACGCATATCTTCTCACAGCGCAGGGTCATCGAAGAGCGTATCATGCCCCGCCTCGTCAACGGGAAAAATTACGATGACCTAAAAGAGCAAGGCCTTGCCTGCTGGAAGTACCTTGACCTTGCCGTCATCTACTATGTAACAGACAATGATTCGCTTATCCATCCAGAAGAGATGGGTGGGATTGCGACGGTGCAGGTGACAGAGCGCCTGCTATCCGTAGCCGGTATGACGGAGCAGGAGGCATATGAAGCTGCGCTTCATAACCTTGCAAATGCGGTCGATGCGATGACGCTTGACAGCATGGTCGCTGACCTTATCGGCGAAAGAGAAGATGCTGCCGGAATTCAGACGGTCTGCGCGGCTTCCGGCCTCTGGATCGTTACCAATAAAGATAAAATCTTCGGCGCAGCCGTTCTGCTCTTTGAAAAAGAACTCTTTTCCGTAATGAGCGAAAAACTGCACGCGAAAGCCGCCGTGCTTCCCTCATCCGTACATGAGGTCATTGTCGCTCCTTATCATCGGGGAAACGACTTATATAACCTGTTGAATATGGTAAGGCAGGTGAATGCCACAGAGATCAGCGAAAAAGAGTTCCTTGCCGACAATGTATATTACTACGACGATGCCAGCCAGTGCGTCCGTGCGCTGGTATAGCAGAGGGTTTATCTGGGGGCTTTCGGGCTCCCGGTTATATCAAATAAATATTTACACACTTTAAAGGAGGAAACTACTATGTCAAATCAGGAAATTATCAAACAGGCAGCTATCAACGCAGGCGTCATCACAGAGGCACAGGCATCGGAATTTGCCACTGCCGGGAAAGAAATCCCTTTCCACAGCTACAAAGGCTGGAAAGCCCGTGGCTTTAAGGTAAAAGAGGGCGAAGAGCCGACCGCCACGGTCACTCTCTGGCAGCGGAGCAGGAACGGCAATCCGGAGATGGAGACAGCTTCGCCGGATACCGGCAGCGGGAAATTTTACCGCCACAAGACGCCACTGTATACTGCTTCGCAGGTCGAGCGGTACATGGAGGTGACGCCATGATTACCAGATACAATGTAGTGCTTGCCCCTCATACAGAGGGGCATCCGCTGCTCGTAAAAGAGGAGACATATCCTTATAATTCAGATTCTGTGCACAGCCCCGATGCAGTCGTTAAAATGCTAAATGCCTGCATGGGACTGGAAACCCGCGCAGAGGAATACGCATACATGGTGGCAGTAGACAGTGCATGCCACGTGCTTGGTATTTTTGAAGTGGCGCATGGAACGGTCAATTCTGCACTCATCGGAATGCGGGAAATCTTTATCCGGGCGTTGCTTAGCGGGGCGGCTGCAATCTTTCTTGTCCACAACCATCCCGGCGCGAATCCCGCTCCGTCCCAGGAGGATAAACAGGTATGCCAGCGCACGAAGGAGACGTGTGCCCTGATGGGTATCCGCCTCATGGATTTTATTATTGTTAGCAGAGGCGGCAGGTACTGGAGTTTTATGGAGAAGAAAATGTTATGACCGATGTTGCGGCTCTGCACCGCAAACAAAAACAGGGATACCGGCAAGGGCATGATACGCCTTTGCTTGTATCCCTATTTTTTGTGCCTTCCCTCCCCGGCATCAATGCAGTACCTGTGCCACATCGGGCGCGGCAGACCCTGCCTGCCGCATACCGATACGACACAGGGCACGCCTTGATGCTGCCTTCCCCCATCCTTATTCGGGAAGGAAAATATAATTTGCCCCAAAAATTTGCCCGAAAATTCCGAAAAAACCACTATCGCACACATACTACTATCAGACAGGCAGAAAGCCAGTCAATTTTGAAGAGGAGGATCAAAAAAATGAGAGGCACTGTGAAATGGTACGCGCGGGAAAAAGGATATGGATTTATCAGAGCGGAGGATGGAAGAGAGTATTTTGCACATCAGTCCGAAATCCAACAGGAGGGATTCCGATATTTGCGCAGGGGTGAGAGTGTAATTTTTACGCCAGAGCATGATAAAGACGGACGGCTGCGAGCAAAAAATGTGTTTATCTGCTGAACTGTTTGATTTATGTGAAAAAATGTGCAATTTCGATTCCGATATTGTAAAATTGAGAGTTTTTAGCTGCAAATACAGACAAAAATAGCCGTAATACTGCAATACTTATTGTATGTTAT
>JAJPYF010000112.1:4694-9473 GCA_021205085.1 Clostridiales bacterium
AAAAAATTATAAAAATTTTATAAAAACATGCAAAAACGCGCAAAAATCGGAAATTCGCACCCATTCTACTTAATGTAAAAGGCTTTGACAACTGAATATTGAATCTTTGGGGTACTTACCCCTGTACCGATGAGCCTGCCGAGCAGTGCGCCACGATCCCGGGAAACCGGATGAGCGACTAGCGCTGACCCAAAATGCCGGATTGCAACCGGCGTGGCCACGACGCGGTACAGGCATAATGATACTTCCGTAAAACGCGGCCCGGCCACTAAAGAAGGCGGGGAGGTGAGATTCCTATGAGGCACCGTAGCTGACTGCCGCCCCGAAGATTAATTTTTAAAAAATCGCACTTGTGTACACATACTAATTATGTGATCTAAAACTGAATATTGGGGTAACCCCATAACCCTGTGCCGGTGGGCGCAAAATTGGGGACGAAAAACTTGTTTTAAGGAGGACTTATAAGATGAAGAAGATTATTAATGGCAAAAAGTATGATACTGAAACCGCAGAGCGTATCGGGGTTTATCAGAGCAGGGAGAATCGACATGACTTTAATTGCATCGTAGAAACGCTTTACCGGAAGCGGACGACTGGTGAATTCTTCTTGTATGGCGAAGGCGGACCCCAGACAAAATATGCTAAACTGGTCGATCAAAACTGGTGGTCCGGAAGCGCTGAGATTATTCCGTTTAACGATGATAAGGCACGAGCATGGGCTGAAAAATATCTGGATGGCGACCGGTACGAGGAGATATTTGGCGAAGTAGATGAGTAAAAGGTAGAGTCTGGCGGTGGAGGGTGGCTATACCTTTTGCCGCCAAAAGTTTATTAACGCAGTTTGTATTTAACATAAATGTGAATTTTTAGAAAAACGCAGTGTCAAACACATACTACTACCAGACAAGGAGATACCTAGTCAATCATAAGGGGAGGTAAGAGGTAATCGATGTCTGATGGTTTTTCTGATGTTATTAATACACAATGTGATTGCTATACGCCAAACGTATATATTCCGACAGCCAAGCTGATTGATAATATATTTGGCATGGGGGCGTGGGATCCTTATCACAACGCGGAAGCTGATATACGGGTTAGCCCAAAGTATAGCAAAAAACCGGCATATGTACAGGCAATGATCCGATTGTCTCAGCCGATTGATATATATGATTGGGTGGTCTTTGTTGCATTCTGTTCATTGGTATATGACGGTCTGGCTCACGGGGAGCGAGAGTATATCTGTACAGCAAAACAGATTTTACGTAAGATGACCGGCAAAAAAAGTAACTGTACGCAGGCTTCCGCGGCTATCCATAATATAGAGGTGAGCATGGCAAAAATGTTTGCAACAGAAATTGATTTCGCATGGGGTGAGCATGCAGCGATGGCAAGAATAGACACCGAAAGCTGCGGGTTGCCTGTACATGTTGAGAGAGACCATCTGATTCCGGCGCGGATTATAATGCAGCGATTAAAAAATGGGCAGACGGTTGTTGCGTATCGGGTATTAGAGGTACCTGCATTATATAAGTATGCCAAGATAGTATCGCAGGTAGAGACACTGGATGACAGCGTGATTGACATGGAGATCAATAATACACCGCGTAACATTGCCCTTAAATTTGTACTGCTGAAGAGGATTATAAGAATCAAAAATCCAAAGTCTGTGAGCAGCAATGTAATCCGGATGGATTGGATTTTTGATACTTGTCAGATTCCGGTCGACTGTAGCCGTACCGAGGCCAAGCGGGTTAAGGATACGGTATATCGGATACTGGACTCCTTGATGGCAAAACAATACATTGCAGGCTATGACAAATTGACCACCGGGAGAACAGTGGAC
This sequence comes from Clostridiales bacterium, assembly GCA_021205085.1. Taxonomy (GTDB): domain Bacteria; phylum Bacillota; class Clostridia; order Lachnospirales; family Lachnospiraceae; genus Eubacterium_I. Next base: position 6,538 of record JAJPYF010000112.1, read on the forward strand.
CGAGTAAAAATCAGATACTGATATACCCGGAGCAACATCTAAAACTGTATACGCCAACATCTAAAACTGTATACGCCAACATCTAAAACTGTATACATATACATCTAAAATTGTATACGTCAAAAATTTAACAAAACCATGCAAAGCCAGTAATTACATGGCCTTGCGCCAATCAGCCAAAAGTGTGTAAGTACTGTAAGTAATGTAAGTACTTAAGCACACAGATCCGCCTCCTTGCAAGCAACGGCGGACCTGTGTTAAAAGACACAGTGAGAGGAGCCAGGAAAAGAAAAAACATATGTGCAGGCAAAGAGGATTAGCATAGTAGCGATAGCGAGAGATAATGTATTGGATTTTTTCTTTTCGAGGCTCAGGATACGGTAGGAGGTAGTAAAGATGGATATGTTTGAAATGAAGAGGATAGAACCCAGATTCCTGGGCAAGGCAAAAAAGGGAGGTTATGTTTGCCCGGCTTGCGGGAACGGAAGTGGCAGTGATGGGACAGGGATCACGTGTCGCAAGGGAGACACAAGTTATCACTGCTTTGTGTGCGGGCTGCACGGAGATGTGATTGATCTATATGGTGTATATGCCGGTATAACGGATGCGGCAGAAAAAATTCGAGGCTTCCGCGAATACTTTGGAATTGAACCCGATAAGCCTATAGGGAATTCCATACATAACAGTAAAATTTGTGAACAGAAGAAGGAGGATAAGAAAATGTCAGATTTTACAAAGTATTATAACGAGATGATGGTAAATAATGACGGACGGTATCTTGCAAAACGGGGTATCAGCAAAGCAACTCAGGATCATTTCCGTGTTGGATACGATTCAAACTGGCGAAGCCCATCTGCCATGAAAAAAATGACTGCAGAAGGAAAGAATCCAGACAATATACCTGCATCCCCAAGGGTAATTATACCGAGGAGCAGAGTAAATTATCTTGCAAGAGACACAAGACCGGAAAAAGAGGTGCCAGAAAATCAGCGGATTTATATGAAGCAGAATGAAGGAAATGTGACTTTGTTTAACAAAAATGCCTTGCAATCGGATACAGTTTTTGTGACAGAGGGTGAGATTGATGCTATGAGTGTTTATGAGGCGGGCGGCGCAGCAATAGCATTGTGCAGCACAAGCAACGTAAAGGCATTTTTGGACTGTGTAGCAAGCAAAAAAAGGGATGGACAGTTATTTGTGCCAATGATGGATAACGATGATCCCGGCCGAAAAGCACAACAGGATTTGGCGCAAGGGTTAAAAGATTTGCAGATGAATTGTATAACGGCAAGATATAAATATAAAGATCCAAATGATTATCTGGTGTGTGAACCAAATGGATTTAAACGTATGATAGCAAAATATTTGAGTATTGATCCTGCAGTACAGTACTTGCCAAATAACGGGAAAGGGCTGGATTATTACCGAAATATCGAGGACCAGCCGGAAACTTTCGAGGCAAAAACCGGATTCGCTGCATTTGACAACGAAGAAGAAAATATGTGTGGTGGATTGCATGATGGATTACATGTATTAGGAGCAATCATGTCTATCGGCAAAACGACTTTATCGCTGCAACTTGCAGATCAGATTGCCGAACGCGGAGTGCCAGTTCTATATTTTCCTGTTGAACAGACGGCGAAAGAATTGCAGGCGAAAAGTATTTCCAGGGAGACATTTAAATTGTACGGCGGGAAAAAAGTGGAGGGGCGCAGATTAGCTAAAACATATCAACAGATTATGAACAATCGAAGATATGCATATTATACGACAGACGAAAAAGAAGCGATACAGAATGCAATAGATAGATATGAGGAGTATGCATGGAATGTACATATTATCGACGGGGAGTACCAAGGAGGTTATCAAATAGATATGAATTACATTACAGGTATTGTCGACGAATTTGTGAAACGATCGAGAGTAAAACCGGTCGTATTTATTGATTATTTGCAGATTCTTTCACCCATTGATCCAAGGATGAATGATAAACAGGGGGTAGACGCATCCGCGAAGAAAATGAAAAATTTAGCAATGAAGCATCATATACCGGTATTTGTTATCTCATCTTTTAATCGGCAATCTTACTCGGAGCCTGTTGATGTGACGAGCTTTAAAGAATCTGGCGGTATTGAATATTTTGCGGATAGTTTATACGCAATGCAGTATGTGGGTATGGATGATAAAGAGGATGATGACAAAGGTTACGCAAAGTATGTACGGGATCTGATTAAGGAAAATAAGGAAAAGCAGAAACGCGGTGAATCGGTAGATGTACAGTTCAAGTGCCTGAAGCAGAGAGGAGGATCTCCTGTGTTTGATGCAATCTTTAAGTTTACTGCAGCGTACAATTTTTTTGAGGATCAAACTTATACAGAAAATTTTTGTGATGTCGGGGAAACTGTGTTTGATAATCAAAAAAATCCAAACGCATTATAGTGTAATGTAACTCTATCAAAAAAGATAGAACAAGGGATCCATCTCAGTGTCCTTTTTAGGCCTTTTCCATTGTTCGCGTGGTTGGGTAAAGCATTAAAGTATGCTTTACCATGGGTTTAATATCGCCATTCCAAACATATTATGAAGATGAAGTGGAATGGAACGAAAAAGTGGGGATGGATTTGAATAGTAAGCCAACATATTATCTTTTAAGATCGGATTTTAATTCGGATGAGGACTTTAACGCGGAACGTGATAAATATATTAAAATGGGTTTTCGTGTGGTTTCATTGCGGGAAGGTGCGAACAATGATATAAACGCCGGAATAAAGGCATTGGTGAAAAATCATTGGACAGATTCTGGTTAGGTACATATGAGTTAATTTTTAATAGAGTTTATAGGATTTTCTACTATACAACAGTTGATTCTGGGTATATAATAAATTTACATTATTCATTATAAAAAAATTACATTTTGGTGGAATAGAAAATGAATG
>JAJPYF010000070.1 GCA_021205085.1 Clostridiales bacterium
AAATGGATGTGGTCGATAGAGATTACTGGTTCCATGGCGATAAAAAGATCGGCTTTCTTATTTTTACAGGCGCACAGACGGATGAACCGGCATATGCTTATATTGCGCATCTGCTGCACAGGGAAGCCTATCCCGTGGTAATCCCGAAGCAGATGTTTCAGATGAGCGCGTTTGGGACGAAGCATGGTATGGAAATCATGGATTCTCACCCGGAAATAGAAAAGTGGATTCTGGTCGGGCACTCTCTGGGCGGAGTACCGGTCAGCCGGATTGCCGCCGCTCGGCCGGATCAGGTCATCGGGGCGGCATTTCTGGCAACATATGCTTCCATTGACCTGTCAGGGCTGGATATCTCCACGATTCGGATTATCGCGGAAAACGATGGGATTATGAACAATGACAGGATGGCGAACTTTAACCATAATCTGCCGGAAGATTCGGCCACAGTTATGATCAAGGGAGCCAATCATCAGGGATTTGCCGCATATGATTCCCTCTCAAAGCGCGACGGGAAGGCCGCGATCTCATGGAAGGAGCAGAATGAAGTGTCGGTGCGCTACATCCTCGATTTTTTCGAGGAGCGAATCAGTGAGGCGGTGACAGATTGAACTTTTCATTTCCGATATGTGTCAGAGGATGTGAATCATATATGAACGAAAAATCCCGGCCTGATGTGCGTGAGCAGGCTTACCAGATCATCCGCAGGTTTAGCAACGATTCCCAGCATTGCCTGTGTCTGAACGGGGAGAACCGTTTCTTTTTCGGGACGGAGGTCTGCGGCGTGATCCCTTATACGCTTTCGCGCGGGAAGGCCATGAGCCAGGGCGATCCGGCCTGCCGGACGGAGGATACGGGCATACTTCTGGATGAATATCTTGCCTTTTGCGGACAAAACGGTTACCATCCGGTATTTAATTCGGTCAGCGCCGATGTCGCCGACCAGCTGCGGTTGAAGGGTTTGCGTGTGTTGAAATACGGGGAAGAGGCGATTCTGGATCTGGGGAGTTATTCCCTCTCCGGCGGGAAAAAAGGCGCTTTGCGGAGAAATACGGCGAAGCTGAACCGGGCGGGCGTCACGCTGGAGGAATATCGTCCGGAAGAAGCCAGAGACATTGCTCTGGAGCGCGAGATTGCCGGGTTGGAGGAGCAGTGGTATGCGGGCAAAAGGCTGAGGCTTACCTACTCCGTCGGGGATCTGCATTTTGAAGAGCCATATGGCAGACGATATTTTATCACCAGGGATGCGGAGGGTGAGCTGCAGACAGTCCTGTCCTTCCTTCCGTATCACAGGGGCAGAGGATATTGCGTTGACGTGATGTACCGCAGGCCGGATGGACTGACCGGGGCGATGGAGCACGCGATTATCTCAGCAGCGATGAAGATGAAAGAGGACGGCGTGGAGGAGGTCAGCCTGAACATTGCCCCGCTTGCGGGGATTGATGTTTCAAAGCCGGATACAAACTGGGTGGAACGGCTGATGTATGCCATCTACCAGAATATGGACTTCGGGTATGATTTTAAGAACCTGTACCGGTTTAAAAGCAAGTTCGGCCCGACCACATGGAAGATGAGGTATCTGGTCTATGACCCTAAAATGCCGCTTTTGAATCTGGCGCTTTCCATCACAAATACAAAAGGAGTGAGGAATATCCGATTTTATCTGCGGTATGCAAGATTTTTTGCATCGCTGTTCCTGTATCCGGAACGATACCGGAAACATAATACCAAATAGTTACCTGTTTGTATCATTACTTTTTGCAAGAGGAGAAAAAATGGCTGAGTTTTATAATTATTCCATCCTGTGCGGCAGCAGCGCCTGGCGCAGCTGAAGGTTGATGTTTTTTATCGTATCGACATATTCCTCGAGAGACAGGGCGTCCGGATTCGCAAACCATTCCAGAAAGGTTCCGGTGATTCCCCGCGTATAGTAATGGAAATAGATGTTCAGGATTTCCGGCTTCATGTCAAATCGGGTTTTCAGCTGTTCAAATGCCGTGTTCTCGTTTTCTTCCATCGCCCGCTGCATCACATAGCGGGAATTTTGGCCGGCCATCAGCTTCTGAAACAAATCTTTATGCTTTTCAAATAAATCCCGGAAGTTTGTAAAAAATTCTAAATAGTTGAAATTTGGCGAAAACAGGTCGATGCGTCCGATTTGTTCACGGATATCGTCGTAATGAGTGGTCAGGAACTCCCAGAGAAGATCATCTAGCGTATTGTAATGGAGATAGAAGGTTTTTCTCGTGATGTCTGCCCGGTCTGCCAGCTCTTTGACCGTGATGTCACTATAATTTTTTATCTTTAACAGTTCATAAAATGCGTTATGCAGGGATACTTTTGTTTTCTTTATCCTGCGGTCTGGTTTTTTCGGCATGTTCTCCACCCCTTAAATTCGTATCGTAATGGCAGCCATTATTGTGGTCAAAACAGAGTTACGATACATTTTGCAGAAATGTGTTTCATAATGCTCAGTTCCACAACACTGGTAATTGAATTTGGTAACGCAGGTATTATAATACACAAAAGTATAAAAATCAACTGGCGAATATCAATTTTTTCTGATAGGAATCCGGTGAGAAAGGAGTAAATAGAAACATGCTAAACCTGGTAAAAAACCTGAGGCATCATATCCCGTCGGTTGTGATCATTGTCTGCCTGTTGATTGTACAGGCATACTGCACGCTGGCGCTGCCTGCCTACACTAGCGATATTGTGGATGTCGGCATTGAGCAGGGCGGCATCGAGGATGCCGCCGCAGTGCAGATCAGCGATGAGACAATGGGATACCTGATGCTGTTTATGGACGAGGATGCACAGGATACCGTAGAGGCCGCCTATACCATGGAGGACGGCATCTGGTATCTGGATGATGACATCAATGATACGGAGGAGGTGTCAGATGCGCTGCAGACACCGATGGTTATGGTATACCAGCTTTCCTCCCTCTCAGAAGACAGTTTTAAGGAGATGATGGCGGAGCAGCTCTCCATGGACGAGGGTGCGCTCGCTGAGATGTCCATAGAAGAGCTGGGCGCTATGATGGGCATAGAGCTGGAGACCTCTGAGGATGAGGATGGGGAAGTAACCGCAAACATGCTTCCTCTGCTGGAGACGATGCAGGCGGCTGGGCAGCTTGACGGCGACGCGCTTCTGGAAATGGCGGACAGCGTAGTCGAGCAGTACGGCGATTCCGGGGACCTGATTTTCTCCTCCGTTGCGATTCAGGAGGTCAGCGCAGAGTATGAAAAGATCGGTGTGGATCAGGATCAGCTCCAGAGACAGTATCTCTTCCGGATTGGCCGGAATATGATCCTCATGACAGTCCTGATGAGTGTAGCAGCGATCTTCGCATGCTATTTTGCCAGCGTGACGACGGCAAAAGTTGCGAAAAGTCTGCGCGAGCAGGTGTTCGGCAAGGTGCTTTCTTTCGGCAACAGCGAGGTTGACCGCTTCAGCACAGCATCCCTGATTACGCGGTGTACCAATGATATCCAGCAGGTGCAGATGACCACGGTGATCCTGCTGCGGATCGTTCTCTACGCACCGATCATTGCCATCGGCGGGATTGTCAGGGTGGTTACTTCCCACACCGGCCTTGCATGGATCATAGCGGTGGCGGCGCTGGCGATGACCGGTCTGATTATCGGGCTGGTGGCGGTCGCCATGCCGAAATTTAAGATTGTGCAGAGACTGATCGACCGGGTCAATCTGGTTTCCAGAGAAATCCTGGAGGGCGTTCCGGTAATCCGGGCGTTCGGCAGAGAGAAATATGAGGAGCAGCGGTTTGACCGGGCGAACGATTCGCTGATGCGGGTGCAGTTGTTTACAAACCGCGTCATGAGCTTTATGATGCCCTGCATGATGTTCGTGATGAACGGCGTCAACCTGCTGATTATCTGGTTCGGCGCGAAGGGAATGGATGAGGGTCTGATGCAGGTGGGCGACCTGGTGGCCTTTATGACTTACGCGCTCCAGATCATCATGGCGTTTATGATGGTTGAGATGATCTCCATCATGCTGCCGAGGGCTGCTGTGGCTGCGAACCGTATTGATGAGGTAATCAAGACGGAGAGCGAGATCCGGGACAGCGAAAATGCGCCGTCCTACGAAGAGAAGCAGTTCAAAGGGGAGATTACCTTTGACCATGTCAATTTTGCATACCCGGGCGCATCGGATCCGGTCCTCAGGGACATTACCTTTACCGCGAAGCCGGGGACTACTACGGCGATCATCGGCAGCACCGGCTGCGGAAAATCCACGCTGGTGAACCTGATCCCGCGGTTTTATGATGTGACGGAAGGCGCCATCCGGCTGGACGGTGTGGATATCCGTGAGATCGGCCAGAAAAAGCTCCGCGCCCAGATCGGTCTGGTTCCGCAGAAAGGGTTCCTGTTCTCCGGAACGATCGAATCCAACATCAAATATTCCGGCGACAGTGTTACGGATGCACAGATGGAGGAGGCAGCGGCCACGGCACAGGCTACGGAATTCATCGACCAGAAGAACGACCGTTACCAAAGCGCCATTGCTCAGGGCGGGTCGAACGTATCCGGCGGCCAGAAGCAGCGGCTTTCCATTGCCCGTGCGCTGGCAAAGAATGCGCAGATCCTGATTTTTGACGACAGCTTTTCCGCACTGGACTATAAGACGGATGTGGCGCTGCGAAAGGAATTGGGACGGAAATCCGCGGGTGCGACCGTGCTGATCGTCGCCCAGCGTATATCCACGGTTCTGTATGCCGATGAGATCCTGGTCATGAACGAGGGCCGGATCGTAGGCAAGGGCACGCATGAGGAACTTATGAAGAGCTGCGAGACCTACCGGGAGATCGCAAGAAGCCAGCTGAGTGATCAGGAGCTCGCTTTGAATGGAGGTGCTTTGTAATGCCGATGAGAAGAAACCAGTCACAAGAGAAAGCAACAAATTTCTGGGGAAGCATCGGAAAACTGTTCCGTTACATGGGGCGTTACAGAATCGGCGTCATTCTGGTACTTCTGTTTGCGGTTGCCAGCACGATTTTTAACGTATATGGTCCGAAGCTTTTGGGAAATGCGACCACGGAGCTGTCCAACGGATTTATTGCAAAGGTTATGGGTACCGGCGGCATTGATTTCGGAGCCATCGGGAAGATCCTGCTGACCCTGCTGGCTTTGTATGTGGCGAGTTCCATATTTAACTTCCTGCAGGGCTGGATTATGGCCGGAATCAGCCAGAGGATCAGCTACAGCCTGCGCAAAGACATCAGTGAGAAAATCAACCGCATGCCGATGGCATACTTTGACTCCCAGCCGATCGGAGATGTGCTCTCCAGAATCACAAACGATGTGGATACTCTGGGGCAGAGCTTAAACCAAAGTCTCCGTCAGCTGATTACCAGTGTTGCAACTATGGTGGGCGTCATCATCATGATGCTGACCATCAGTCCGCTGATGACGCTGATCACGGTCATTATTTTACCGGTGTCTCTGATCTGCGTGATGATCATTATACGGTTCAGCCAGAAGCACTTCAAGGCGCAGCAGCATTATCTGGGCCAGATCGACGGCCAGATTGAGGAGAGCTTCAGCGGCCAGAACATCATCAAAGCCTTTGACCGCGAGGATAAGGTCATGGATGAGTTCAAGGATACCAACGAAAAACTGTACCAGTCCGCATGGAAAAGCCAGTTCCTGTCCGGCCTGATGCAGCCAGTCATGAACATGATCAGCAATGCCGGTTATGTGGCGGTCGTAATTGTGGGCGGCGTCCTGGCCGCCGCGGGAACAATACAGATCGGCGATATCGTTTCCTTTACCCAGTATGTCCAGCGGTTCACACAGCCGATGACGCAGCTGGCGCAGGTGTCCAACATGTTCCAGAGCATGGCGGCCGCTGCAGAGCGTATCTTTGAATTCATGGAGGAGCCGGAGGAGATCCAGTCCGTGGAGAACCCGGTGCAGCTGACAGACGCCGCGGGCGATGTGAAATTCGATCATGTAAGCTTCGGCTATCATGAGGACAGGATCATCATCCATGACTTCAACAGTGAGGCGAAGCCGGGACAGACCGTGGCGATTGTCGGTCCTACCGGAGCCGGAAAGACTACGATGGTCAAGCTGCTGATGCGTTTCTATGATGTGAACACCGGCGCAATCCGGGTGGACGGCCACGATCTGCGCGATTTCAATCGCCGGGATTTGCGGCAGAACATCGGCATGGTATTGCAGGATACATGGCTGTTTAACGGCACGATCATGGAAAATATCCGCTACGGAAAGCCGGATGCCACGGACGAGGAGGTCATCGAGGCGGCGAAAACCGCGCGGGCAGACTCGTTTATCCGGACGCTCCCCGGCGGGTATGATATGGAGATCAATGAGGAGGCCAACAATATCTCCCAGGGACAGAAACAGCTGCTCACCATTGCGCGTGCTGTTCTTGCGGATCGCCCGATTCTGATTCTGGATGAGGCGACCTCGAGCGTGGACACCCGCACAGAGCTGCTGATTCAGGAGGCGATGAACCGCCTGATGGAAGGCAGAACCAGCTTCGTCATTGCGCACCGTCTTTCCACCATCCGGGATGCGGATGTCATTCTGGTCATGCGGGATGGCGATATCGTGGAGCAGGGCAACCATCAGGAGCTGCTGCAGCAGAACGACTTCTATGCGGAGCTGTATAACGCGCAGTTTGAGCAATAAACCATTTACAATCATGGTCAACAGCGGAAGCGTATCTGTTTTACGGTTCCGCTGTTGGTGTATCAGAAACTTAAAAATCAATATTATGTTACAAGGAGGTTGAAATGAAGGAGGAATTTGTCCGGCTGAAAAATGATATGGATCAAAGTGCAAAAACCGTGGCGGTCACCGGCGCGGGCATTTCGTATCTCTATGGGATGCGCAGGCTGAAGCAGAGCGTGGGGATCATGAATGCAAGAAAAGTCTTTTCCGTCTCATATATCCGCAAAAATCCGGAGAGATTTTACGAGGTCATGAAAGACGCGTTTCTGGATGCGATTTTTATCAAGGGACCGAGCACCGTCCATAAACAGCTTGCAAAGCTGGAGCAGGAGGGGAAGCTCTATGGCATTGTAACCCAGAACATGGACTGCCTGCACACCATCGCCGGATCGCAGAATGTGGTGGAATTTCAGGGAAGTTTTCGCGATAATATCTGCATCGGCTGCGGGGATCGCTCATTTGATTACCAAGTGTGGAATCAGGGTCAGGCGCCCCGGTGTGAAAAATGCGGGGAGCCGCTGATGCCGACCGGATTCTACATGGATGTCGGGATTCGCGACAGTGTTTCCAAAGAAAATATGAGGAAGGCGGCGGACATGATATCTGAAGCCGATCTCGTTCTGGTGATCGGCACCACCGGTTTCCGAAGTGATGAGTATCTGAGCCGCATGAAAAAGGGGACGAAGCTTGTGCAGATTAATCCCTCTGAGACAGAGTTTGGCCGCATTGCCGATTTGAATATCCGGACAACGGCCGCGGAAGCTCTGGATGCGGTCCTGAACGGATAAAAGGAGTGTGCGCATGAGTTTCTTTAAAGGAAGTCCGAAAGGAGATCAAATACAGCAGCTGGCCGACTATATCGACCACAGCAGCAGTATCGTCGCAATTACGGGGGCTGGTATTTCCGTTGCCGGGGGAGGCATGACATATTTTCAGATGGCTCTCTCCAACCGCCGCGCCGGCGTTTCGCCCCGAGCCGGAGGCAGCTATAAATCCTTTCTGCCGACGTATCTGGACAATATGTTTTCTTATCAGCCGAGCTTTGCCCATTACGCTTTGGCAGAGTTGGAAAAAGAAGGAAAATTTATCGGAATTATCACGACAAATGTGGATTGCATGCATACCATTGCCGGGTCAAAGAATGTCGCGGAAATTCAGGGCAGCCTTCAGGTCAATTGCAGCTCCGAATGCGGCCGGCATTACGACGGGTATGAAATCTGGAAGCAGGATGAGCTGCCTGTCTGTGAAGCGTGCGGGGGAGAGATTTTACCATGGCCGCTTTACAGTCATATCGGCGTATGGGATGAGGATGTCAGCAAAGCCAGAGAATGGATTTCGAGGGCTGATCTGATTCTGGCGATCGGAACCCGCGGCAATTACGGGGGCGTTTACTGGAATTACCGGAGGAACGATGCCGTGGTTGTCCAGATCAATCCGGGGCGGACCGGGTTTGACCAGATCGCGGATCTGAATATCCGGGAAGAAAGCGACGAGGTATTTCGGAAGCTGAAGGAAAGGCGGGAGAAAAACGGCTGAGCGGCAGGAGAAAGTGCGCAGGCGGAAGCCTTTCCCAAGACGGAGTGGATAGGCTGATAGTCAGCGCATATGAATTCGGCCGGTCCATATCATGACAGAGCTGATCAGGATACCGAAAGCAAACCCAAAGGTATGGACCAGAAAAGCCGTGACGCTCGTATTTGCAAATATAAAATATACGAACACGATGACAACATCGGGTCTGTACCATATAAAATGGAATTGTCCCTGGAATCTGAGACAGCATACAATCAGGCATGCGATGAGTGCAAATACGCCGCTCGATGCGCCGATATCATAAATCTGGTCGGAAACTACAAGGGAATAAGCGATTTCTGCCAGTATGCCGCAGGACAGGAACAGAAATAAACTTTGTTTTTTCTTTAAGAATGAACCAAGCAGGGAACCGACAGAGAGCAGGGCAGCGGAATTTGCAAGAAGATGCCCGGGGTTGTAGTGCAGAAACAGGCAGGTAAACCAGCGGTAATATTCTCCGTTTAGATAGTTCAGCCCTGTAGCGCCAAAGGATGAAGCGACATCCTCTGCGCGATGAGAGAAAATATACACAAAAACAAATACAAGCACAAGAATTATCGCAACCGCATTGCGGGATAGCCGGTTTTTTGTTTTTGCAGTGATTTTTTGATGATTATTTTTCATAATTAAAAATCGAGTTGCGATACAGTTTTTAAAAATGTGAGTAATAATACCCGGTTACATCATATTGGCACTTGAATTTGGTAACGCAGGTATTATAATACACAAAAGTATAAAAATCAACTGATGAAAATCAATTTTGACGGTGCGGTTGTTTTTATTATTTTGGAATCATTGCAATATGGATTCTGTTTGT
>JAJPYF010000150.1 GCA_021205085.1 Clostridiales bacterium
GAGAAGGGCAAGCCCTGCCGCAGCGATTACCGGCGGTTCCGGCTGCGCACCGTGGCGGGGCCGGATGATTACGCGTCCATGCGGGAGGTTCTGACCCGGCGTTTTACCCACGGGATCCGCGAGCGGCAGGAGGACCGGAGCCGTGAGCTGGGGGAGGAGTACGGCAGCTTTACCCGCTTTCCCGATCTTATTATGATGGACGGCGGGAAGGGGCAGGTCAACATCGCATTGGCCGTCCTCGACGAGCTGGGACTTAACATACCGGTCTGCGGGATGGTGAAGGACGATCATCACCGGACGCGCGGACTGTATTATCAGAACGAGGAGATCTCCATCGATACACACTCCGAGGGATTTGCCCTGATTACGCGGATACAGGACGAGGCGCACCGCTTTGCGATCGAGTATCACCGCTCCCTCCGTGGAAAAGAGCAGGTTCGCTCCGTGCTGGACGATATCCCGCTGATCGGAACAGAGCGGAGAAAAGCGCTGATGCGGCAGTTCCAGTCGCTGGAAGCCATCCGCAGCGCCGATGTGGAGACCCTTGCGGCCGTTCCCTCCATGAACCGCCGCGCGGCGGAGTCTGTGTACGGATTCTTTCATCCGGATAAAGGAAAAATGCAGATATAGATTGTGAGAAAGTGTTTGTGTGTGGGTGATGTGTACGAAAAACACTTCATAAAGCGGGTAGTACGGAGCCGCCGGTACTTAGAGACCGTATTCTGGTCTCTTATGTACCGCTGCGTGCGGAGACTAGCGAGAGCGTGCCCGCGTTGAAGTTGTTTTTCGGGCACATCTATATAAAAATGTTACATGGATGAAAAGGGGAGTACCATGCAAAAGGTAAGCGTAAAAAAGTTCGCAGATTATATGAGGCTGACCAGCCTGACGCCGGACATCGACATGGAAAAGCGTTACATCACGAAGTCCGAGGTTAACCGGCCGGGCCTGGAGCTGACGGGATTTTTCGAGTGCTTCGCGAGTGAGCGCGTGCAGGTGCTCGGAAAGGTTGAGTCCTCCTACATGGAGCAGCTGCCGAAGGAGGTCGCTATGCTGCGGTTCCAGCAGCTCATGGATCAGGATATCCCCTGTCTGGTTCTCTGCCGGGGATATCAGCTGCAGCCAAAGGGCTATGAACTGGCGAAACAGAATGGTGTGCCGGTGCTCAGCACGAAGCGCTCCACCTCCGATTTTCTCTCCGAAGCGATCCACTATCTCAGCGGGGAGCTGGCGCCCAGCATCACAATCCATGGCGTTCTGGTGGACGTGTACGGGGAGGGCGTCCTGATCATGGGTGAGAGCGGCATCGGAAAGAGCGAGGCGGCGCTGGAGATGATTCGCCGCGGGCACCGTCTGGTCACGGATGATGTGGTGGAGATCCGCAAGCTCAGCGACAACACGCTGGTCGGCAAATCGCCGGAGGTCACGCAGTATTTTATCGAGCTGCGCGGCATCGGGATTATCGATGTAAAAACCCTCTTCGGTGTGGAGGCAGTGAAGGAAAAGCAGACCATCGACCTCGTGATCAAGCTGGAGACGTGGGAGCGGGAGCATGAATACGACCGCCTGGGCCTGGAGGAAGAGTACACAGAGATCCTCGGAACCAAGATTGTCTGCCACTCCATTCCGATCCGGCCGGGGCGAAACCTTGCGGTCATCTGCGAGGCGGCAGCCGTCAACCACAGGCAGAAAAAGATGGGATACAATGCAGCGCAGGAGCTGTACCGCCGCGTACAGCGCAATCTGGAGTCAAGCCCGGACTGGGGGAACGAGTAAATTCTATAGATACAAAGACGAATCGGCGGAACGAGTAAGTTCTATAGATACAGGGACGGATCAGCGAAACAAGTAAGTTCTACGGATTCAGAAATCTTGGCCGCATTTGTCTTTATGTTAGTTATTGATAAAAAAGTAGATATATGTGTACGAGAAACGAATTCGAATGCGACGACTTTTCCGGAGGAGCATCGAATTCGTTTCCGGACACATTTCAAATTCCAAATACAACACAGAACTACGAGAGGAGCATAATTCATGGAAAGAAAAAACGCATGGGAAAAATACACGGAGGAGGAGCGCACAAAGGTCTTCGCGTTTGCGGAGGAATACCGTCAGTTTCTGTCTGCCTGCAAGACAGAGCGCGAGTGCGTAACGGAGCTTGCGGCGAGGGCGAAGGCAGCCGGTTTTCGTGACATGGCGGATGTGATCGCGAACGGGATTACTTTAAAACCCGGCGACCGTGTATATGCAGATAATATGGGAAAGAATCTGGCGCTTTTTGTCATCGGAAGCAAGCCTTTTGAGGAGGGAATGAATATCCTCGGCGCACACATTGATTCACCCCGCCTTGACCTGAAACAGAATCCGCTGTACGAGGATACGGACATGGCGCTTCTGGATACGCACTATTACGGCGGTGTCAAGAAGTACCAGTGGGTGACCCTGCCGCTGGCAATCCACGGCGTGGTGGCAAAGAAGGACGGCACTGTGGTTCCGATCAGCATCGGAGAAAACCCTTCAGATCCGGTTTTCGGCGTCAGCGACCTGCTGATCCACCTTTCCGCGGAGCAGATGGAGAAAAAAGCGAGCAAGGTGATCGAGGGCGAGGATCTGAATGTCCTGATTGGCAGCATTCCGATGAAAGCGGCGGACGGGGACAGCGAGAAGGAGAAAGCGGACAAACGCAGAGTCTGTGCCGCAGTACTTGAGATTTTAAAGGAGCAGTACGATTTCGAGGAGGAAGATTTCCTCTCCGCGGAGATTGAGATCGTTCCGGCGGGCGAGGCGAGAGACTATGGCCTTGACCGCAGCATGATCATGGGATACGGACATGACGACCGCGTCTGCGCATACCCTTCCTTTGCAGCGATGCTTGAGATGGAGGTGCCGGAGCGCACCAGCGCATGCCTTCTTGTGGATAAGGAGGAGATCGGCAGTGTCGGCGCGACCGGTATGGAATCGCGGTTTTTCGAGAATATCGTGGCGGAGGTCATGAATGCCTGCGGGGATTACAGCGAGATGAAGCTGCGCCGTGCACTGCAGAATTCCTGCGCGCTCTCCTCGGACGTGAGCGCCGCGTATGACCCGAATTATCCTTCGGTGATGGAGAAAAACAACTCCGCGTATTTCGGACGCGGCCTTGTCTTCAACAAGTACACCGGAGCGCGCGGAAAGTCCGGATCCAATGATGCCGGTGCGGAGTATGTGGCGCATGTGCGTGCGGTCATGGACGGATCGGATGTTTACTTCCAGACGGCGGAGCTCGGCAAGGTGGACGCCGGAGGCGGCGGAACGATTGCGTACATTCTCGGCAATTACAATATGCGCGTCATCGACAGCGGTGTCGCGGTGCTGAATATGCACGCGCCGTGGGAGATCATCAGCAAGGCGGATCTCTATGAGGCGCTGCGGGGGTATGTCGCGTTTTTGCAGAATGCGTAAAAATCTGGGACTTATGAAGGAATTTTCATGAAAGAATATATTTATCAAGATTTGTGCCGAATCGCCGGCGCCGCGCATGTCCTGCGGGATGAGCCCATGAGCCGTCACACGACATTCCGTGTCGGCGGCCCGGCGCAGCTTCTGGTCACGCCGGACGGGGAGAGCCTGCCGGAGGTGATCGCTTATTGCAGGAAAAAGGAGACCCCCTGTCTGGTGATCGGCAACGGCAGCAACCTGCTCTGCGGAGACGGCGGCGTGGACGGTGTCGTGGTGGAGATCGGGAAGCGGATGTCCGGAATCCGGGTGGAGGAGAATGTCGAAAGCGCGGCTCCGGATAGGACGGTGACGGCTGAGACGGGGGCTTTGCTCTCCGCCGTGGCGGCGCGTGCGTCTGCGGAGAGTCTGACCGGATTTGAGTTTGCCGCGGGAATTCCCGGCAGCGTCGGCGGCGCGGTGGTGATGAACGCGGGTGCCTACGGCGGCGAGATGGTCGATGTCCTGTCGGAGGTGACGGTGCTCACGCCGGAGAATGAGATCCGGACGATTCCTGTCGGGGAGCTGGGGCTTTCCTACCGCTGCAGCGTGATTCCGGAGAGGGGATATATCGTTCTGTCGGCGGCGCTTCGTCTGGAAAAGGGCGATCCGGCCCGCATTCAGGCGCGGATGGAGGAGCTGAAGGAAAAAAGAGTGGCGAAACAGCCGCTGGAGTACCCGAGTGCGGGCAGCACCTTCAAGCGGCCGGAGGGATATTTTGCCGGAAAGCTCATAGAGGACGCCGGACTCCGCGGGTTCACGGTCGGCGGCGCACAGGTCTCCGAAAAACATTGCGGCTTTGTCATCAACCGCGGCGGAGCCACCGCGGCGGACATCTGCTCCCTCATGGAGCAGGTGCAGCGCACCGTCCGGGAGCAGTTCGGCGTCGCGCTGGAGCCTGAGGTGAAATTCGTAGGGAAATTCTGACAGCAACACAGGAGGCATCATGTCCTTTTCAGGCGACATCAAAAACGAACTTGCGCGCCGCATGCCGGACGAGTACCACTGCCTGCTGGCTGAGATGGCGGCGATCATCCACTACGCGGGGACGATCTCCGGAACCGCGGAATGCGGGACGATCGTGGTGGAGACGGAGAACGTCGCGCTGGCAAAAAAGTTTCTCCGCCTGATCCGCCGGGCATTCGATATCACGCTGGATCTGACGATCCGGAAAACCCCGTCGGGCAAGCGAAACCTTTATCGGATTGAATTGTCCTCGGAGGACGCACCCGCAGAGCGGGAAAAAACGGGAGCCGGGGACCGCTTCAGCCGCGTCTGGCGCGAGGTGGCGGACTGGGAGCAGGAGGGCTTCAAGGAGAGCCTGCTGGACTATCCTTGCTGCCGCAGGGCTTTCATCCGCGGGGCATTTCTGACCGCGGGTTCGATGAGTAATCCGGGGAAATCCTACCATTTTGAGATCGTCTGCCGAAAACGGCAGGGGGCCGAGGAACTCTGCACGGTCATCGAAACCTTTGATATCCACCCGAAGATCATTGAGCGGAAAAACAAATTTGTCGTATACTTAAAGGACAGCGAAGCCATCGTCGACATTCTGAATGTCATGGATGCCTCCGGCGCGCTGATGCGTCTGGAGAATGTGCGGATCATCAAAGATATGAAAAACAGTGCAAACCGCCAGTCCAACTGCGACACCGCAAATATCAGCAAGATTGTGCGGACGGCGGCGCGCCAGATGGAGGACATCCGCATGATCGGGGAGGCGATGGGATTTGACAAGCTGCCGCCGATGCTGCGCGAGATGGCGGAGGTGCGCATGGAGCATCCGGAGGAATCCCTGCAGGAGCTGGGCGCTTACCTGCACCCGCCGGTGGGGAAATCCGGGGTAAATCACAGACTGAAGAAATTGAGTGAGATTGCGGAATCGCTGCGTTGTCAGTGAGATTAGATGCGATGTGTATACAAGAACGGTGAGTAACAGGAGGTTGACATGGAGAGAAAGAAATTATGGTTTCTGTTCAATCCCACATCCGGGAGAGGGCAGATCCGTGTACATCTGGTTGATATCCTTGATACGTTTGTAAAAGCCGGATATGAGGTGACGGTCTATCCGACGCAGGATAAGGAGGACATCACGCGTCTGCTTCCGCAGCATGCGGGAGAGTATGACCGCATTGTCGTGAGCGGAGGCGACGGCACGCTGAATGAGGCGGTGACGGGAATGATGCACTGCGACGCGCAGGTGCCGCTCGGTTATATTCCGGCCGGGACGACGAATGATTTTGCAAAGTCTCTGCGAATTCCGGCGAATATGCCGAAGGCGGCGGAAATTGCGGCAAACGGCACATACTTTGCCTGTGACGTGGGGGAGTTTAACGAGGAGCGGTTTATCTATATCGCTGCGTTCGGCGCGTTTACCGATGTCTCCTATATGACGAACCAGAAGCTGAAACAGGTTCTCGGACCGGCGGCTTATTTGCTGGAGGGGGCGAAGCGGCTGGTGGACATCCCATCCTATTTTATGAGGGTCGAGGTAAACGGAGAGATTATCCGGGATTATTTTTCTTACGGCATGATCACCAACACCATCTCAGTCGGCGGGGCGAAAAACATGACCGGAACCGATGTGGATCTGGACGACGGACTGTTTGAGGTGACTCTTGTGCGGACGCCGCAGAATCCGATTCAGACGAGCGAGATCATGGCGAATCTGCTGATGCCACGCGACAGCGACACACCGCATATCTATTCCTGCAAGACCGATCACATCGAGATCCACTGCGAGGAGGCCGTGCCGTGGACGCTGGACGGAGAGTTCGGAGGAGACCAGAAGGATGTGCGGATCATCAACCGCCGCGGGCGGATTACCTTTGTGGTTGGTCAGCAGGAGATCGCCGAGTCCTCCGAGTCATAGTAAGATATCACAAAAAACCTTCTTTTTCCGCAAATTTCTTGTGAAAAAGAGAAAAAATGATTTGGTACTTGCATTTTTTCCGAAAGTGTACTATCGTAAATGCATGACATAGACAGCGAAGAACAAGGGCGTTCCATTTATCTTGGAATGCCCTTCTTTCGTTTTTACATGTCGGAGTTGTTTGCTAATTAATAAGGGGAATTCCAGAAAGAGAGGAAAGTTAGAAGATGAGTGAGTATTTTAATGTATCCGAGATCTTTGGCGAGTATGTATTCAACGACGCGACCATGCGGGAGCGCCTTCCGAAGAAAACGTACCAGAAGCTTCATGAGGCGATGACAGAGGGCACAGAGCTTGACCCGGCGACAGCCGATATCATTGCACATGAGATGAAGGAGTGGGCGATCGAACAGGGAGCGACCCACTATACCCACTGGTTCCAGCCGCTGACAGGTGTCACCGCCGAGAAGCATGATTCTTTTATCACAGCGCCCAGTGATGACGGAAAGGTGCTGATGAGCTTCTCCGGAAAAGAGCTGATCAAGGGTGAGCCGGACGCGTCTTCCTTCCCCTCCGGCGGCCTGCGCGCCACCTGCGAGGCCAGAGGCTATACTGCATGGGACTGCACGTCCTACGCGTTTGTCCGGCATGACGCCGCGGGCGCGACGCTCTGCATTCCGACCGCGTTCTGCTCCTACACCGGCGAGGCGCTCGACCAGAAGACACCGCTGCTGCGCTCCATGCAGGCGATCAACGAGCAGTCGCTTCGTCTGCTTCGCCTTTTCGGCAACACGACATCGAAGAAAGTAACCCCGTCCGTCGGACCGGAGCAGGAGTATTTTCTGGTTGACCGGGAGAAATATTTAAAGAGAAAAGACCTGATTTACACCGGACGGACGCTGTTCGGCTCCATGCCCGCAAAAGGACAAGAGATGGATGATCACTATTTCGGATCGATCCGTCCCCGCATCGCGGCATTTATGAAGGATGTCAACGAAGAGCTCTGGAAACTGGGTGTTCCTGCCAAGACGCAGCACAATGAGGTTGCCCCGGCGCAGCACGAGCTGGCTCCGATCTATGAGACCTGCAACCTGGCTGTCGACCACAACCATATGGTGATGGAGGTTCTGAAGAAAAAGGCGAACGAGCACGGCCTTCAGTGCCTGCTTCACGAGAAACCGTTTGACGGCGTCAACGGATCCGGAAAACATAACAACTGGTCGATCACGACGGACGACGGCATCAACCTGCTGGATCCGGGCGACACACCGCATGAGAACCTTCAGTTCCTGCTGGTTCTGACCTGCATCCTGAAGGCGGTTGACCGCCATGCGGATTTGCTGCGCGAGTCTGCATCCGACGTCGGAAACGATCACCGTCTCGGCGCGAACGAGGCGCCGCCGGCCATCATCTCCATCTTCCTCGGCAACCAGCTGGATGATGTTCTGAACCAGCTGACCAGCACCGGAACCGCGACCCATTCGCTGGAGGGCGAAGTGCTGCACACTGGCGTTGACGCGCTGCCGGATCTGATGAAGGACGCGACAGACCGGAACCGTACTTCACCGTTTGCCTTCACCGGCAACAAGTTTGAGTTCCGTATGGTCGGTTCCCAGGATTCCATCTCCCAGCCGAACGTGGTATTGAATACCATCGTGGCCGAGGCGTTCCAGGAGGCCTGCGACGAGCTGGAGGCATCCGACAACTTTGAGAAGACCGTCCATGACCTGATCAAGAGACAGGCGATCGAGCATCAGAGAATCGTCTTCAACGGCGACGGGTACTCAGAGGCATGGGTAAAAGAGGCGGAGAGAAGAGGACTGCCGAACATCCCGAGCATGGTGGACGCTATCGGTTCCCTGACCACGCCGAAGGCCATCGACCTCTTCGGAAAGTTCAATGTCTTTACGGAGGCAGAGCTGAGATCCCGTGCAGAGGTTCTGTATGAGAACTATGCAAAGAGCATCAACATCGAGGCGAGAGCCATGATCAACATCGCAAGTAAGACGCTGATCCCGGCGGTGATCCGCTACATCACTTCTCTTGCAGAGTCGATCAACGCGGTCAAGGCAGCCTGCGACTGTGATATCAGCGTGCAGACCGAGCTGCTTACCGAGAGCTCCGCGCTTCTGTCCGAGGCAAAGGTCGCACTTGCAAAGCTGGAGGAGGTCACCGACAAAGGACTCGCCATGGAAGAGGGCAAGGCACAGGCCGAATACTATAAGGATGTTGTCATCGCCGCAATGGCTGACCTGCGCGCGCCGATCGACAAGCTGGAGATCATCGTTGACAAGAAGATGTGGCCGTACCCGTCTTACGGCGATCTGATCTATGAAGTGTAAGGTTATATCTATCTAATCCCCTTAGTTAGTATATACATCGTAAGCGCCTAAATTTTGGGCGGGTTTCCCGCTAACGGGGATCCCCTTATAATG